>CAIUKX010000238.1 GCA_903899795.1 uncultured Flavobacteriales bacterium | reverse complement strand
GTACCAGTTTCAATACAGTTCCGAGAAGCTTCCATCAACTCATCAAGAGCTTCCGGGGTGTATACTTCATAAAGAAGCTCAAACTTTACTTCATCTGTTTCCTGAAGTTCAAAAATCCGTTTAGTTTCTGTTGACCAGAATACATTTTCACGATCAAAGAACTCCCAGGCACCAACTTGTGCAATTCTATTGGTTTGTTCCAGTATTTGCTCATTTTTCCGAATTTTTTCCTCGTTTGATTTTCGGTGGGTAATATCAGTGAAACTACAAACCACACCGGATCCATCCGGCATAAGTTTGGAGGTAATATTAATCCAAGTTAATTCATTATTGGGTTTATGAACACCCATAATGTCATTCAATATCGTTTCTCCGGTTTGTATCGTACGCATAACCGGATGATTTTCTCCCGGATAAGGAGTTTCATCTTCGTGAATTGCCTTCCAACTTGGATCAAGGGATTTTTTTCCAATCATTTGCTCATAACTCAGACCGAGAATTTTTTCAGCAGCAGGATTGCAGGAAATAATTGCTCCGTCCATGTCTTGAAGTACGATTCCTTCATTAATGTTTTCAAAAATGGTGCTTAATTGCACTTTAGCGTTCTCCAGTTCAACTTCATTCTTTTTTTGATCTGTAATATCGCGTGTTGTTCCAATAAAACGGATAGGTTTTTCCGTTTTGGAAAAAATGGTATATCCTTTAGTAATGAAATATTTAATTCTTTTTCCCTGATCAAAAACGGCTCGGAATTCGAAGTATAAATTTGAGTGATTGGCTTCGGCTTCATGTAATTTAGCCATTAAAGGTCCGAAATCGTCCGGATGGACTCTGCTTTTTAGTTTTTCGAATTTATTTTCACCGATTTCCTTCTCCCATTCATACATGGTGTAGATTTGGTTGGACCAAGTTCTTTCATTGGTTGTGAGATCGATTTCCCAACTGCCGATGTTGGCAATTCTTTGTGAAGATTCCAATAGACTTTGACTACTCTGTAATTGATCTAGGTTTGTTTTTTCGCTGGTTATATCCTTGAAAGTAGTAACAACTCCAGTGATTTCCTGATTTTCATTATTGAAAATAGGCACTGTATTAACACTTATCCAGGTCGGGGTATCGACTGATTTATAGATACCCATTATTACATTTGAAAATGGAAGCTGTGTTTTTAATGTTTGCATTGTGGGGCGAAGATCTCCTGGAAAATCAGTACCGTCTTCGTGTACACATCGCCATAAGAAATCGCTATGATACCTACCTAACAATTGATCTTCCGTGAGCCCTAAAATCTCTGAAGCACTGCTGTTAAATTTGATTACTTTTCCTTCCTTGTCATGAAAAATCAACCCTTCCTGTAAACTCGAAAAGACAAGATCTAATTCTTTTTTAGATTTTTCAACTTCATTTTTACTTTTCCGAAGCATTAAAAGTGAAACCACTTCAGTTGCTAAAAGTTGTAAGGAATCAATTTGTTCAGTAGTAAGTTTTCGAGGTTTTTGGTCAATGACACACAATGTTCCCAAGTTGAAACCTTCAGGATCTTTTAAAGGTGCACCAGCATAAAAACGGATATTCGGATCTTGGAGTACTAATGGGTTTTCTTTGAAAAGGGAATTCTTAGTCGCATCGGTTATTTGTAGAACATCATTTCCTAAAATTGCATGCTGACAAAATGAGATGTTTCTTGGAGTTTCAGGAACATCTAACCCAACCCGGGCCTTGAACCATTGTCTTTTTTCATCGATAAAACTGATTAATGCAATAGGTGTATCGCAAATTCTGGAAGCCAATTTAACAATAGAATCATATTCTATTTCAGAAAGACTGTCCACAATATTGTAACTAAGCAATTTTTTTAGTCGCTCATTTTCATTTTCTGGAAGAGGTTGCGTGTCCATAGTAAAAAAATTAGTTACAAAATTCTAATATTAACCATTTATTTTTGTTCAGTAGAAACAATTTTGGATGATCATTTTTCGGATTTTTATTTGATAACAAGATCCCTTATTTTTTGATTTAATTCTGCTGGATCGAACGGTTTCGATAAATAAGCATCGAATCCGATTTGTTGACATTTTTGAGTAACTGAGTCAGTTACAATTGCTGTCAAAGCAATAATGGGGATTGAATTTTTTCGTTTGTCGGTCATTTTCCGAATAATTTCGGTCGCTTCATAACCACCTAAAACAGGCATCATGATATCCATAAGGATCAGTTCAAAATCATTTTCCTGAAGTAGTTCGATTGCTTGTTGTCCATTTTCTGCAATTATACAATTGTAATTGTAAAAAGCCAAAACAGCTTTGACCAATTCCTGATTAATCAAATTGTCTTCAGCCACCAGGATATTGATTTGATTATTAGAAGATGGTACATGCTTATCAGCAACAATATTTTCCTCTTTTGTATATTCGGAAGAAGAGGCTTGCCTATTTTCTTTGTAGAACGGAATAGTTACTTTTATAGTTGTTCCGATGTTGGCTTCACTTTGAACATCCAGTTCGCCTTTCATTAGTTCAGTTAGTTTTTTCACAATGGCTAGTCCTAAACCTGTACCACCATATTTTCTTGCAGTATCGTCGCTTACTTGAACAAACGGTTCGAAAATACCAGAGATTTTATGCCCAGGAATTCCGATTCCCGTATCTTGAATTTCAAATTGAATGTAATGATGCAATTCATCTTCCCGTGAGAGTGTAAAAGAAACTTTAATTGTCCCATTATTTGGTGTAAACTTAATCGCATTACTAATGAGGTTGATTAGAATTTGAGAATATCGATTGGGATCTCCACTTAACTGATCAGGAATTTTTGAATCTATTTTTACTTGGAAAGCAATGTTTTTTTCGGTAATTCGAAGTTCAAAAGCATCCTGAATGGTTTGAAAGGTATCGGAAAGGTCAAATGAAATATTTTCTAAATTTATTTGTCCGGCCTCAATCTTTGATAAATTAAGGATATCATTGATAATCACCATTAATAAATCACCCGATTTTTTGATGGTATTCAATTGTTTTTTTTGAAGATCGGTTATGTCTTTATTTTGAATTAATAAATTCGTAAAACCGATAATTGCATTCAGAGGAGTGCGAATTTCGTGACTCATGCTTGACATGAATTCGTCTTTTGCACTAGATAATTGTAGAGAACGTTCTTTTTCAAGAAATAATTTCGTATTGATTTCTTCAAGTTCTTCTTTCATCACTACAACACTTTGCAATTCTTCTATATAAGTGTTGAATCCCAGGCAAATTACATCGAGTTCATCTTCATCCGAAGAGATCGGGAATTTATTGAAGAAGTTTCCGCAGAAGCAATTAGTGATATGTTCAATGATGTTATCAATTTTCTTTTTTTTTCTTTCCTTTTCTTTTTTGAAAAAATAGAGTTCGTTAAGTAAATCTTGAAAGGTATTTCCTGTTGTAATGGGATCTCTATATTCATCGAAATTCATTTCCCGAAGAATTAATAGAAGTTTATCAATATCTGTATTCTGCATAGTAGCCTTATCTATCTAGAGGTAAGTGAAGACCTAATTCAAATTTACTGATAAATATGTGGATAATTCTTCTTGAAATACTTGAATATAGTGTGAATAGGGTATTTTACGTTTATTAACGTAGTTGGTATTCTTAGTCGTAAATCTGTTTTAAGTATAAACTATTCTTCTATAGTATTATAATAGTTAGTAAGGTTGGACGGAAATAATTAACGCTTTTTCTTTTCCTTTAAATCATTTAGCCATTTAACAGCATCCGATTGTTTTGTAAAGGCTCTAAGCGGGACAATAGGTTTCTTCATTGTTAGAAAAGAATTAAGGAGATACATTTTGATATGAGAATTAATAATCACAGCGCAAGCATGTAAAAAATCCTGACCATGTGTGTTTGCATAATCACGGCCTTCTTTTGTAAAAGAATTCAAATCTTTAAAGTCGTAGCACCAATATTGTTTTTCATCTTGAGATATTTCATGTCTTAACCGTACTACTTCTTCTGCTTTTTCAAGACTGAGTTCGGTAGGTTTTTTGTATTGACTAAATAATATACCATCTTTAATCCAATATTTAATAAAATCATTCTCAATTTCGTTAATGGTTTTTATTCTTGCGATATTATATGTTTGAATATGATTCGATTATCTCCAAATTGTATGTGTCATCAACTTTCATAAATGCATAAGTATCAATAGCTTTAGCCCCGTACTTTTGTTTTTCATAGTCAGCAGAGAAACCCAAATATACAATTTTTTTCCGAAGGAAATTAGCCCTCTTTACAATTTGGAATATTGCCTGTTTGTATAGATGATGGGATAGGAGGTAGTCATAGTTTAATCCCATTATAAGTGGGCTGTAATGATTTTCGCCAATGAAACACCAAACTGAGCAAATGGTTTCAGTACTACCATTTAATTTAATATCGATGAATTCATAATCTGGAAATTTAGAAAGTATTTTAGGCGATTTTGATGGGTAACTGAAAAAATTAAATGCAAAATTATTTTCCTTGATATTTTTAAATAGCTGGAAATAGTGTTCGGATTCCTTTGTGGATAGTTCGTTTTTGAATTCAATAGTAAACAACTTTTCATTTTTTAAAACATAGCGATTGGTATTTCTTCGGTTGTTATTAGAGGGAATAAGAGCTAAAAAATCATCATTGTTATCCCAAAATGGATTTTCAATTCGATTTGAATTTGGCATTTTTATTTTTGTAAATCCTTCATGTTCCAAACTTTCGTTGAGTATATTAGTCGCACCAAAATCTCTAAAAATGAGTACGGATGCCTTAATCTCCTGTTTGATAGATGAAGCAGTTGTTATCAATTTGTTGAATGCAGTTTTCCAAAGCGAATGGGTGTAATTTATAAAAAGATAATCACCTTCAGAAAATAACGATCCCATTGCTAAGGTTTTTGAGCAAAGGTAATAAGGGTTTGTTTTACGGATTTCCTCAATTTGTTTTGATACATTTTCCTGAGATAACAGATCATCTTTATAGATGGCACCGGTAAAGAAGGTTGAGAGAATAATTTCATTGTTGAGATCTCTGATAATTATGTAATGGAAACTCCAGTTTTCTTCCTGTTTTTCGTTATTTGAAAATATTTCTTCCATGCACTGCATCCCTGAGTGATTAATATTCCCTCGATCTTTGAACATAGAATCCCATACATCCTTATCAATTTGATGAATAGTTGAATATTCTTCTACAATAATTTCTACATCGGCAACTTTAGGGTTGTTTTCATGATTTTTATCTGGGATTGCATATCCGAATTCTTCGTAAACCCGTTGAATAGTATCTCCTTCTTCTTCAATTGCTTTTGGAAGATGATATGCAATAGCATCGGTAAATAAATCAATATCTGCTTTTGTGTTGTGACGAGTGAGTGTAAAACGCAAACCGGATCGATCATTGGGAACCACTGGAAATGTTGCCGTATTGACATAAATTCCTTCGTTTAAAATACGATGAACAAAGTTTCGGGTTACTTTGTTTAATCCGGCGCCGATAAAATAGATGGGGGAATCAGGAGATGAAAGATTCGTCAGATTTTTTTCAATCAATCGTCGATTCATGTGATCCATCAACTCTCTTAATTCGGATTGATAGGCGTAAATTTCATCGGATAAATGGATTTTTGCTGAAGCGATGGCAGCTCCAACATTAGCAGGTGATAAAGGATGGGAATAACTTAGTGGTCCACCGAAAATATCTGTGCGACGATACATTTCCGGATCAGAAAAAATGGCGGTTCCGCCAACGCATCCAAAACCTTTTGCAAGAGTGGAAATGATCACAATCCGTTCACTGACTCCTAATCGGTCAAAAATATATCCGGCACCTTTTTTACCGTCCCAACCCATACCATGTGCATCGTCAAAATACAAATGAAGTTTAGGGTATTTGTCTAAAAGTGATTTTAATATAGTTGTGTCAGGTAAATCACCGTGCATCGAGTATACTCCATCCGCCATGTACCAGATTCGATTGTATTTATTGTAATTTTCACGAATCATTTCTTCTAGCATTACATAGTTGGAATGCCTCACCATTTTCACTTCAGTCCCTTGTAATTTTGTGTTTTTGCAAGGAAATTGTACACTGAAATGTACTTGTTGATCCAAGATGATAAGATCGTCCGATTTAATAATTGTTGCAATCACTGAAATATGGGCGTTGGAAGTAGAAGTGTAGCAGATGACTTTATTTCCATCAAAAATTTCTGACATTAGTTCTTCCAGCTCTTGGATGTATGTAGGTCGAATATAAGCTCTTGACATGGATAATTGAGTACCGAATTTTTGTACTAATTCGATTGATTTGGCTATCAAATCAGGATGTTTTTCTAAACCTAAATAGCCGCATGTACCAAAATTGATTAGTTTTTTTCCTCTGATTTTAAAGCTGGTTCCATCAAAAAAATTTTCTTCTGAGTTGATGTGCATGATTCCCTTTTCTTTGGCTGAACTCCATACAGAGTCAACAACATCCAAATAATTGGTGTGATTAATTTTTGCCATAGTTGTAGTGGTTCTTTATGTAAATAAACGCACCTATCCCTATTGTGGATTATTTATATGTTATTCTTATATT
>CAIUKX010000237.1 GCA_903899795.1 uncultured Flavobacteriales bacterium | reverse complement strand
GGTAAAGTTGTCTTCGGAAAATTCTATATCATTGCTCCGGAAAGTGCATGTGTCGATTCGGTTGATTGGAAAATGTTTCAGGAAGTTTGGCAATACGGTAGTCGTTTCGATGATGCAGATCCTGATCCGATTTGGCAGCAGGATGGAGTTGCGCCTCAGTGTAAAGTCAAAGGAATTGATTGTTTGCCGCCGAATTGTGGAGGGAGAGCCTATATTCCAAAGGATTGGCCACGTAAAAACTTTGTGGAAAGTCACATGATCTACAACTTTAACTGGATTTTTGAACGAATCAAAAAAGGAGAGTCCGGTTACGTTTTTAAATAGGGTTTACTTATAAACCCTAAACTTCTATTTCATAGATCTACATAGAATAGTTATAAATAAATCAAAACTCCATTTAACTCTGTGGTAAAAAAAAACTGTAGTACAAAGCTGCAGATTCTAAATAATTACCGTTAAAAATTCAAGCAATTGTTCTTTTTTGGTTTTTTTTCATACCTTGTTAATCATTCTATAAACACTATGAGATTTTTTATTGTCATTCTTTTTCTTCCTTTCACTTTTTTCGGGCAAACCTTTACCGGTGGAAGTGGAGTCATTTCAGATTACACAACCACTGACATTCCATTGACAGTTACAGGATTAACTCCTACAAGTATCGATACGGTGAATTTCGGTTTAGAGCAGATTTGTTTGAATCTTACGCATACATGGGATTCCGATATGGATATTACATTGGTTGCTCCGGATGGTACTTCGGTACAGCTTTTGTCTGGTGTTGGAGGTGACGGTGATAACATGCAGGGGACTTGTTTTCGCTGGGATGTAACCGATTTGATCATCAATGGTTCGGCACCTTTTACCGGAACTTATAAGCCAATGGGACAGATGGGAATAGTCAATAATACGCAAGATCCAAATGGTACTTGGATTTTGAGAATACACGATGGGTATGGTGGTGATGAAGGAAATGTTTCGGATTGGTCCTTAACGTTCGGATCAAATCCGGCAACTTATTTCGATTTCAAAGCATCTAATTTACCAATTGTTGTCATCAATACAAATGGTCAGAATATTCCCGATTCACCAAAGATTTTTGCCGATATGGGTATCATCTATAACGGACCGGGAGTAAGAAATCATCTTGCTGATCCGAAGAACAATTACAACGGGAAAATCGGAATTGAAATTCATGGAAATTACTCAGCTTCCTTGCCGCAAAAACCCTATGCTTTTGAATTGGAAGATGTAAACGGAAACCAAATTGATTCGTCGATTTTAGGGATGCCTTCTGAGCATGATTGGTTATTGGTGGCTAATTACAATGACAAATCCTTTGCCCGTAATATAATGGCTACTCACATGTTCGATACGATGGGGAATTACTCGTCGCGTAACCGTTTAGTGGATGTGGTTTTGAATGGGAATTATCAGGGAATTTATTTATTATGTGAATTGATTAAAAGAGATGCACATCGCGTCAATATTTCGAAATTAGATCCTGTTGAAATTACCTTTCCGGATGTTTCAGGTGGATACATCGTGAAATTCGATTATTGGGATACCACTAATTCCTGGCAATTGAATTACAGTCCGATCGGTTACCCAGGATTGGATATCCATATGGTTTATTACTATCCAAAACCAGTTGACTTGGTTCCTCAGCAAAAGACCTATATCCAGACATTTATCAATGACTATGAAACAGCATTGTACGGTAATAATTTTACTGATCCGGTAAATGGATATCGAAAATACATTGATGTACCTTCTTTTATCGATTATTTCTTGGTGAATGAAGTCACACGAAATGGAGATGGATTTAAGAAAAGTCGTTATTTCTATAAAGATAAAGATCATTCAGACGGAACGATCCGCAAATTAAAAGCAGGCCCTGTTTGGGATTTTGACTGGTCACAAAAAGATATGTGGTCGGGTAGTGAAGACGGTTCAGGATTTGATTATGCCAACGTGAATGAAGATGTACATGCTCCTGGCTGGTACATCCGTTTATTGGAAGATACTATTTTCGCAAATGAATTGCGTTGTCGTTACGATGATTTAAGACGAACAATATTCAGCGAAAATTACCTGGATGCACGGATTGATTCTGTAGCCAATTTTGTAAGTGAAAGTCAGAAATGGCATTTTGATACCTGGGGAAATTTGGGTTTAGCAACTGGAACACCAGAAGTTGAAGCTCCAAGTCAGACCTATGCTGAAGAAGTACAGCGCTTAAAAGATTGGTACCATAGAAGATTGACTTGGTTGGATGCCAATATGCCCGGAACCTTGAATGGATGTAGTTTTGCTGGAATCAATCAGATTTCAGGGAATTCTATTCAAATTGAAAATTATCCGAATCCATTCAATTCCTTTATTTCAATTCGATTGAATACACCTTTGAAAGAATCGTTGGAAATTCGACTTTTAGATCAAACAGGTCGATTGGTCAAAGTTCAAAAAGTGAATTCGTCTGAATTGCAATCCAACACATTTACATTGAAAGATCTGGAATTTTTGAAAAGTGGTGTTTACTTTTTGGAACTTCAGTTGGGCGATGAGAAAGTGGTGAAAAAGATGATGAAGTAAGCAATTTTAATTATTTTTGGAAGGAAAGAATTTGTTTAGTCGCATTTTAACTTTGTGACCTTTACGGCTTCTTTGCACCCATTTCGGTTAAAATTCTGTAGACTTAATAAAGAATAGTTGAATGGAGAAGATCAATTTATTGCTTGTGCTTTTTTTTCTGCAAATTGGAGGACTATTTTCTCAAAATCAAATCAATAATCCTTTTATTTTAGGAAGAGTAGACACGTTACATTCCGCTATCTTGTCGGAAAACCGTGTTTTGAATGTTTATCTTCCGGAAGGTTACTCTCCTGATTCTATCGCGACTTATCCGGTGATTTATTTACTGGATGGATCAGCGGATGAAGATTTCATCCATGTCGTCGGACTCGTTCAGTATTTTAATTTTCCCTGGATCAATCGTGTTCCCAAATCGATTGTTGTTGGAATTGCTAATGTGGATCGAAGAAGGGATTTCACTTTTGCAGTTCCCAATCTCGACTTTGTTGAAAGGATAGGATTCAATAAAAGCAGTTTTTCGAAATACGGTGAATCGGAGAAATTTATTTCTTTTATTGAAAAAGAGCTGCAGCCATATATGCAGAAGAATTACAAGACAAATTCATCCAAGACAATCATTGGGCAATCGTTAGGAGGATTGCTGGCGACTGAAATTTTGCTAAAAAAACCGAATTTGTTTGATACATACATTATACTGAGTCCAAGTTTATGGTGG
>CAIUKX010000236.1 GCA_903899795.1 uncultured Flavobacteriales bacterium | reverse complement strand
GTTGTGATTGAAGCAAAAGACGATAATGATAACTTATTTTTAAACGAAAGTGCCGATTTACTTTTCCATTATTTGATTTTACTGCAGGCGAAAGGATTTCAATTGAAAGATGTAATCGAGGTTCTCAAGGGAAGAGAGAAATAATTTGACTTTTTAACATTTATAATATTCCATTTAGCATAAAATCTTTTTATATTTATACTTTCAATAAAAAAGTAAATGGAAGAGTTTGATTTTTATCCTCAAAAACCTGAATTGGTTGAGTCTCAATCAAAGGGGAGTATGGGGCGTACCGTTTTTTCAATCTTCCTGTTTGTAATTACTTTTTTGATGATTGGAATGGAAGATATTGGATTGATCGTCATGCTATTGACAGTTCTGATTATTCATGAATCGGGACACTTTTTAGCCATGAAAATATTTAAATACACAGATGTCCGTATGCTTTTTATACCTCTTTTAGGAGCCTTTGTTCAAGGTAAAAAAGAAGAATATCAGCAGAGACAAAGTTTGATCGTTGTACTAGCTGGACCAATTCCTGGAATTATCTTAGGCTGTTTTTCTATGTATTATGGAGCTAAGTTTGAGGTTGATTTTCTTAAAATGTTGTCATTATGGTTTCTTGGTTTAAACATGTTGAATTTACTTCCTTTGGATCCGTTGGACGGTGGTCAAATCTTGAAATTAATGATTAATAGAAGTCAGGAATTATTTCAATTGATCTTTTCATTTATTTCATCATTAATCATGATTCTCGGAGGCTGGTACTATGAATTATGGGTGATCGTTATTTTTGGTTTTTTGATGGGACTACGTGTTCGGGCAATTCAAAAAAACTATCAGATTCACAAAGAATTGGATGAGGAAAATGTCAATTTCAAAACGACCTATGCACATCTCTCGAACAAAGATTTTTCAACCATTAAAAGAGTGGTTATTGACTATACACCGGCTTTAAGAACATACATGGAACAAGTTTCGACCGAGACCATCGATCCTATTGTGGCTGATCAAGTGAATAATGTACTAGTATCGCCCTTATCCAGAAATACCTCAATCTTCTTTCGGACAACTGTCGTTCTTATTTGGATTTCAGCGTTTGTCTTCCCTGTTTATCTGGCACATTCTTTAGGTTTACTCAAATTTTAGTATGCAATTCAATATTGGTGAAAAAGTAGGTTTTTTGTATGAAACAGGAGGGGGGATTGTTCGAAAAGTTCTGACGTCTGATTCATTTCTTGTTGAAGATGAAACAGGATTTGATCGTCCTTTTCATATCAATGAACTTGTAAAAATACACGGCAGCGATTACAAACTCCCTGATGATCCCGATCTAGAAATGAATGAAGACGAAACGCTTTCCGTTTCTCATCACTATGTTTTGAAGGAGCAAATGACAGGATATCGTAAACCGATTGATGTTTGGGAAATCGATTTACACATTGAGGAAATTACCGAGTCTCATAAGGGGTTGACAAATTTTCAAATTTTAACAAAGCAATTAGCGGAATTCAAATCGTTCTATAAAAAGGCAAAAAAAAATCACATTCGAAAAATTGTAGTAATTCATGGAGTTGGCGAAGGTATTTTGAAAGAAGAAATCCGTTCTTATTTGGCCAAACAAGAAGGAATTGAATATTTCGATGCTGACTTCCGTGAATACGGAAAAGGTGCAACAACTGTAGAAATTCATTATAATTATCATTGAACCAAAAAGTTTAAAGCATAAAAAAGGTCACCCATTTGAGTGACCTTTTTATTTTCTATATTGTTTTTTTTAATTGCTTTTCACTTTAGAATCTTCTAATTTCATACACATTACAACTGCATTGTATACGTCAACTACACCACCTGTAACTGATAAAGTTCCGAAATCAACCAATTCCTCAGAACCTGGTAAATGTTGTTTGGTTCCTTTGAATGATTTTGATGATTTCAGCATAATATCTTTAATCTCATGCATGGTCAATGTAGGGAAGTAAGAAGCTAAAAGCGCTCCAACTCCAGCAACCATTGGCGCAGCCATCGAAGTACCTTGTAGTTTCATATATTCACTTTGAGGTACAGAATTATAAATTTCAAAACCAGGAGCAAACACATCAACTTTAGTTTGACCGTAATTAGAGAAGCTAGCTGCTAAATTTTCTTTAGGATCACGTGTAGATGCTCCGATAGTCAAGAATAAATCTAATTTTTCTTTCTGGAAACTATATAAAGAAGTTGGGAAATTAGGATCCTTATCGATATTTGCATTGTCATTTCCTGCTGCATGTACCAATAATACACCTTTAGAATCAGCATATTTAAAAGCTTCGTATACTTCTTGTTGGTGTGGAGAATACCCTTTTCCAAAAGACATATTGATCACTTTTGCACCATTGTCAACTGCATAACGTATAGCTAAAGCGATGTCTTTGTCATTCTCATCACCGTTTGGAACAGCTCTCAGAACCATCAATTTCACATCCGAAGCAACACCATCACCTCCTAAATTGTTACCGCGAATTGCACCGATGATTCCACCAACGTGTGTGCCATGTAAAGCATCAGGACCTTCAACATTGTTATTACCATAGTTTTTATCACTAAAGTCATTTGGATTATCACCTATGATTGCTCTTTCATCAAAATTTACATTGAGATTATAGTCAAGCATATCAGAAATTTGCTTCTTTTGATCTTCGATAACTTTTAATGTCAAATCACCGCTTTTAATTGCCATTGCCAATCCCTTCAATTGCTTCAAATCATCCGATTCAGGTTTCCAGTTTTCCAAATCTTTCAAGGTGTAATCAGCTTTTTTTAATTGAGCACCCACCATAGTAGGAACTTGTTGAATCAACATGGGAAGCATTTCAAGCTGAGGGAGGTATTGAGCATAATTTTCTCTTTCCTCTTCAACTTCTTTTTTTACTTTTTCGTAAAGCTTATAATCTTCTTTATCTTTTGCAGAAAGTGTAGCAGGATCTATGCCTTCAAATTTCTTACTTAATTCACGTAAGATTCTTGTTTTTTCCAAGGTTGCTCCATCAACATTTTCACCTTTCTTGTTCCCTAAGAAATTCCAACCATTGATATCATCTATGTATCCGTTTTTATCATCGTCGATTCCATTTCCAGCAATCTCTTTCGAATTGACCCAAATTTTACCTTTCAAGTCTTCATGCTCAATGTCAATTCCAGAATCAATTACAGCTACAATCACCGTAGTTGACTTTTTATTTTTTAACTTTTTGTAGGCTTTTTCGGTTTGCATTCCTTTCTTGCCATTGTACCAGTTGAGAATTTTCGGATCAACACTTTGTCCAAAAAGAATCGTATTAATACCAATTGCAAAAATGGATAAGGAAAGCGTTATTATTGTTTTTTTCATGTCTATCTCGTGATTTATTTAGATAACGAACTATTATTGTTCGACAAAATTGTAAAAAAAATGATG
>CAIUKX010000235.1 GCA_903899795.1 uncultured Flavobacteriales bacterium | reverse complement strand
CAAATAAGCTGAATTTCCATTAAAAGCCAAACCGAATGCGTCTTTTGAATAGGCAAGTGAACCGATCGAATAATGTCCCGCCTTTACAACAAATCCTACCGATTCCTTTTTAAACATGTTCACCTTCATGTTACGGTATTCGATCTCAGCATTTAGATCAGCCCCCAAACGATTCACTTCTTTGTGACTGGAAAACGATCTGTCTTTGATTGCCTGACTAATGTTTCCGCCTTGTATGAATTTATTGGTCATTTCATTGTGAAGGGAGGTTGAACCATATTCACCAATACCACTTATAATAAACTCTTGAGAATACCTGTTCGTATCAAATTGAATCGGCAGCATTTGCTGTGCAGTTCCATGAACAGTCACTAATAGAAAAAATAGAAAAATTCGTTGCTTCATGTGCTTAGTTTTTATCAATATCTGTTTTCTATTTTGAAAGCACCTTTCATCTTAACTCCTAAAAATGCTCCTTCCGATATTAATACTTGCTGACTGGAACCTGTTGTTGGATTCGGTGTATCGAATTTTGCTGTAACCGAAACTTTTTTTATCGATTCCAAATGATTGACCATATCTTCCGTTAACACATAATGAATCGTCGATTTACAAGTCTGTAATCCTGAACCACTAACGGTATTTCCATAAAGTGACGATTGTAATTTATCAGATCCTGCCACTGTGTAGAGTAAATTTCCATTGGCATCCAGAAGATTCAAAGTCACCTCTCCCGACATTGGGAAAGCGTTTGTGGCAAACAAAACCAACTCACCGGACACAACATGTGTCTTTTCGGTATTCTGTTTTACATCAAAATCAAACGTATCTCGAACCGTTAAACCATCCAAACCGATACTCAAAGGCATTTCCGCATCGATTGAAACAGTCAAACGACTTGTTGAGAAAATCTCGTTCCAACCAGCTGAACTATTTCCCCAAGGATTCAAATGAATGGAATATCCTATTTTTTGTTTTGCACCTAAATTCTCTAAATATTGTTCCAGGTTACTGTTCGAACCATTAAATTCAATTGTTTTTGAACTACTTACCAACGAATTCCAAGTCCCAGTTGCCGGATCCAAATCAAATGGCTGACCGAATTGAAATGGACTTTGACCTGTAACGGTCATAGGAACTGTAGAACCATTTGCATTCTCATTATGAATCAATGTAAGCGTCGCTTTTGCAGGAATTTTCAATCCATTGGAAATAGTAAACTTCAAACTGGATGCTGGAAAATCAACTGATCCTGCAACAATTTTATTTAAGGCACTAATGGTTGTTTCAGTTGTATCAGAAATGATCTGATCACCAAAATAGCCACGGGCATATCCCAATTTCAGATCTCGGAAAGTAGCATCAATCTTAGTAACATCCTGATTTGTGAGTGTTATAGTAGGTCCAAGGGGATCTGTTTGTACGGTAAACATGGATTGAAGTAAATTGAATTGTCCATTGGTTACTCCAGTCAAATCCATGAAATATCCTGAAATATCAACAGTAGCCTGAACTACGCCTGGATTAGCATTCGTTCCTGAAGGAGCATTAAAGGACTTCTGAAATGTAACCCCATCTTTTGTAACTCCAGGTAATGTAATCGTAAAAATAACTTTCGTGGCAATTGGATTCTGAAGTTTTAAATCGATAAACCCTTTACTCAATTGTACTTTTTTCAATTCAATTGGTTCCAGATTCAAATCATGCTGTTCAATGGAAT
>CAIUKX010000234.1 GCA_903899795.1 uncultured Flavobacteriales bacterium | reverse complement strand
TGGAAACCCTTGTGCTGTAGGCATAGAAGAACTTTCTTTTTCTCCTAAACAACTTGTTAAAATAGTTGATATCATGGGTAGAGAAACAGAGTTTAAGCCAAACACATCCCTTATCTACATGTATTCGGATGGAACTACTGAGAAAGTATTTAGATTTGAATAAGGGTTGAGAATCCTGAGCCATTGAGTATATTGTTTAGCCTTATTTTGCTATCTACCATAGTCCACCTTCACATCATCCACAGTCAAACAACATTCTCCAACATCCCTCTTATATGCCTTATATGGTTTCCCCATCTACATCAAGCATCATGCATCCAACATCCCCTTATACCCCTTCCAAACATAAAAAAAGGTTGAATGGTTAAATTCCATCACCCAAAATCCACCATCCAAAACCAAATTAACTATCTTTGAATAAAAATTATCGTAGCTCACATAATGGGGGAAACAACTATAAAATCGAAAAAAAGTTCTGCTCGAACTACTAAAGAAACATTGATCGAAGCATTTCGCTTGATGTGCACTGCCAAAACAATGGCGGAAAAATACGAAGCCAATAAAGAAATTACTGCAAAATATGTACATGCTACATCGCGTGGACATGAAGCAATTCAGATAGCGATCGGTTTACAATTGAAGTCCCAGGATTGGGTATCTCCTTATTACCGGGATGATAGCATTCTCTTGGGAATGGGGATGACTCCCTACGAATTGATGCTGCAGGTTTTTGCGAAAAAAGACGATCCGTTTTCAGGTGGTAGAACATATTATTCGCATCCTTCTCTCAACAGGGAAGACATGCCGAAAATCATTCACCAATCATCCGCTACAGGAATGCAGGCGATTCCTACAACAGGTGTCGCTATGGGAATTCAGTACAAGGAAAAAACCGGAATGATCGCTGATGTTCAGGGAGAAAATCCGATTGTGGTGTGTTCTTTAGGTGATGCTTCTTGTACCGAAGGTGAAGTTTCCGAAGCCTTTCAAATGGCGGCATTGAAACAATTTCCGATTGTTTATTTAGTACAGGATAACGGCTGGGATATTTCTGCAAATGCTGCAGAAACCAGAGCTCAGGATATTTCAAAATATGCACAAGGATTCAACGGAATTGAAGTGCGTACGATCGATGGAAGTGATTTCGATCTTTCCTACCAAACAATTCAGGAAGTTTTTGACATCGTCAGAAAAGAACGTCGACCTTTCATCGTTCATGCGAAAGTTCCATTATTAGGACATCATACTTCCGGAGTTCGAAAAGAATGGTACAGAGATGATCTCGAAATTGCTGCCTTGGATGATCCATATCCGAAATTGAAAACAGTTTTAATGGAAAATGGGGTAGAGGAGTCTGCCATTAATGATATCGAAGCCGAAGTGAGTACGTGGGTCGATTCCGAATACGATAAAGCATTAAATGCCGAAGACCCAAGTCCTGAATCTGTTTTAGATCACATTTTTGCTCCGACATTGGTGACCGAAGAAAAAGGTCAGCGAGTACCTGAAGGAAAGAAAAAAACAGTAATGGTCGATAGCGCACTATTTGCTGTTCGTGAATTGATGGGTAAACACCCGGAAGCATTGTTATACGGTCAGGATGTAGGTGCTCGAATCGGAGGTGTATTCAGAGAAGCTGCAACTTTGGCTCAGACCTTTGGAGACAATCGTGTTTTCAATACACCTATCCAGGAAGCTTTCATCATTGGAAGTACAGTTGGAATGTCAGCTGTTGGGTTAAAACCAATCGTTGAAGTTCAGTTCGCTGATTACATTTGGCCGGGACTGAATCAATTGTTTACAGAAGTGAGCCGTTCGTACTATTTGTCGAATGGAAAATGGCCGGTTAGCTGTATCATCCGTGTGCCGATAGGTGCCTATGGATCAGGAGGTCCATATCATTCATCCAGCGTCGAATCCGTTTTGGTAAATATCCGTGGAATCAAAGTGGTTTATCCTTCAACGGGTGCTGATTTGAAAGGATTAATGAAAGCTGCTTATTATGATCCGAATCCGGTTGTAATGCTCGAACACAAAGGATTGTACTGGTCAAAAATTCCAGGAACAGAAGGAGCAATGTCAATTGAACCCGATGAAGAATATATCGTTCCGATTGGAAAAGCGCGTATCGTTCAAGAAGCCGATTCTAACTTTATTCAACATGGAGAAAGTTGTGTGGTGATTACCTACGGAAGAGGAGTTTATTGGACATTGGAAGCTGCTAAAGAGTTTGAAGGAAAAGTAGAAATAGTCGATTTACGAACACTTAATCCGCTGGATTTTGATACAATCAATAGTGCTGTAAAAAAACATGGAAAAGTACTTTTAGTTACAGAAGAAAGTGTTGAAGCAACTTTTACTTTAGGACTTGCAGGAAGAATTCAGCGAGATAATTTCAAATCATTGGACGCACCGGTTTCAATTGTCGGTTCAAAAGATACACCGGCGATACCTCTGAATTCGATTTTGGAAGCAGAACTTCTTCCAAATGCAGATAAAGTTCGGAAAGCCTTGTCAGATCTGTTGTCTTATTAGTTTTTCTGTTTCAGCAAGGTACTAATTGATTTATTCTGAGATTTTTGTAACATAAAATAAAAACAATCGTTCAACACTAAATCGATTGTTTTTTAGATTCGGAATGATTGTTGAGTACAATCATTCACTATATTTGTGTTCTATCTACTCTATGGGAAATACGCTCATATTATTCATTTTAATGCTCTTCGCTGGGATAACATCATTCTCCCAGGGAAGCGACTTCGTATCCGATGCTATTTCAGACTGCGATGGAGGAATGAATATTATTGAACCGGGTGTTTTTTCAATTCAATTTACTGGAGGTAGTGGATTGGTTGCCGATATTCAAAACTATCCATCATTAACAAAAATACCTGAAAACAATTCGATCTGGTGTTCATTTATTGCACCTTTCAACGGGAATTTGAAACTCGATGCTTCAATGACCAAAGGTTTTTTGCAGATGGTAATTTTCGAACAAGGTGAAAACGATATTTGCGATGAAATTCAGAAAGGAACAGCCGATATCAAACGTCTTATCGATGGTACGAGTTCAACATTGGGTTTAAATTCCAATCCGGGAGAAAACCAATTGTATACACTTGAACTACGTGAAGGCCAAAAAATCTGTTTGATGTTCACAACTGAAATAAAGAGCAAAGAAAAATTGAAACTGGTTTTTAACTTTGATGCACTAAGTGGAACCAACAATCACTTAGAAACAAAGGTGGTAGATTTAAGAGATGATGAATTTTCTCCTGCATTCCATATCGTTGTCAGAGATGCATCAAACGGCAAGCCAGTCATAGCTAATTTGACGATTGAAGGTTTGAAAAGCATCGCAGCGTTGTATCAAGGAAGCGATTTCTATTTTCAGATTCAAAAAAATGGAAAGCTAACTATGAAATGTGATGCCAAAGGATATTTCTTCGCTGATCGAACCGAAAATGTAACAGCTAATTTGGAAAGTGAATTCACAATTTGGTTAGAACCCTTACAGCAAGGAAAAAGTATGCAAATTGAGGAAATTGAATTTCATCCCGGAACAAGCGATTTTATGCCCACTTCAGAATCCAAATTACGACGTTTAAAAGACTTTATGGCTTTGAATTCAGAAGTTAAGATTGAGATTCAGGGGCACGTATTCTCGATGGATAATAACAACTCTTTTGCAGGCCAGAAACTTTCAGAAGCTAGAGCAAAAAGAGTTTATAACTACCTTGTTGAAAATGGGATCAATAAAGAAAGGATGACAACTATAGGTTTTGGAAATACCAAACCAATCTTCCCTAAACCTAAACTGGCTTACGAAGAACAAATGAACCGGAGAGTTGAAATAAAAGTGCTCTAAAATAAAAAATGTTGAATAAATTAATTTCATTCAACATTCAACATTCAACATTAGATTGTCATAATGTCTTTCTCTTTCAATTCGACAAGTTCGTCTACTTTTTTGATGTAATGGTTTGTGATATTCTGAATTTCAGTTTCTGCATCTTTTGCCATGTCTTCTGATAAACCTTCATTTTTCAGATCTTTCACCATATCGATTGCATCCTTACGGTGATTTCTAATAACCACTTTTGAGTTTTCACCATCAGCCTTACCCTTTTTTACGAGATCTCGACGACGTTCTTCTGTTAATGCAGGTACATTAATGATTAACATTTCTCCGTTGTTTTGAGGAGCAAAACCTAAATTAGCATTGATAATTCCTTTTGCAATATCGTTCAAGAGGTTTTTCTCCCATGCTTGTACGGTAATTGTACGTGCATCCATTGTTCCGATGTTCGCAACTTTTGATATGGGAGTTGGAGTACCGTAATATTCCACCATTACACTTTGCAGCATGGAAGGTGTTGCTTTACTTGCACGAATCTTTTGAAGTTCAAGTTCAAGGTGTTCTAATGTCTTTTTTCCTGAGCTTTTAAACTCGTCGTATATCATTTGAAGTTCTTCTGTCATCTTGTCTGCTTATTTCAAAAGTTAATCCATTAATTTCTAACGATTGTCCCCACCTGGTGTCCCTTCATTAATTTTAAGAAATTCCCGGGAGTATCCATGTCGAATACAATAATTGGTAAATCATTTTCTTTACAAAGTGTAAAGGCTGTCATGTCCATCACATTTAAACCTTTGCTGTATACGTCATCGAAACTGATCACGTCGTATTTTGTTGCGTTTTTATCTTTTTCCGGATCTGCTGAATAGATTCCATCAACACGAGTTCCTTTAAGAATTACTTCAGCGTTGATTTCTATAGCTCTTAATGATGCTGCCGAATCCGTTGTGAAGAAGGGGTTTCCTGTACCGGCACCGAAAATAACAACTCTGCCTTTTTCTAAGTGTCGAACAGCTCTTCTTCTCACAAATGGCTCAGAAATTTCTTTCATCTCAATAGCCGATTGAAGTCGAGTGCTTACTCCAGCGCTTTCCAAAGCAGCCTGTAATGCCATACTGTTGATCATTGTGGCTAACATTCCCATGTAATCACCATGAGTTCGATCCATTCCTCCTTGTTCAGCTTGAACACCTCTGAATATATTCCCTCCCCCAATAACAATTGCAATTTCTACACCAGCTGAATGAATTTCTTTGATCTCATTTGCGTATGCTGCCAGTCGATTGTTGTCAATTCCAAATTGTTTTTCACCCATTAGTGATTCTCCGCTGAGTTTTAGGAGTATACGTTTGTATTTCATTATTCGCTTTATTTGAGGTGTTGCAAATATAGGGATTTGATGTTTAATGTTTAATGTTTAATGTTTGATTTTTGCTGTTTAATTTAATTTAGATATTTCAATCAGGTTTTAAAAATTCAATAGTCAACATTAATAGACACAAAAAAAGCCGTTCCAAACAGTGTTCAGAACGGCTTTAAATATGATTTTTATCTTTATTAGCTTAAAGAGAAACGTTTGAAATCAACAACCGTTAATCCTTTTTCAGCTGAATTTAAGAATTGTTCAACAGTCAATTTGTTATCACGAACAAATGGTTGACTCAATAAAGTATTTTCTTGGAAGAATTTATTCAAACGTCCTTGAGAGATTTTTTCAGCCATTTCTGCTGGTTTACCTTCTTGGATAGCTAATTCTTTTCCAACTTCTAATTCACGTTGAATAGTATCTTCATCGATACCATCTTTGTTCAATGCCAATGGATTCATTGCAGCAATTTGCATAGCAACTTGTTTACCAGCATCAGCAGCTACTTCACTACCACTATTAAGTGCTACGATAGCAGCCAATTGGTTTCCTGGGTGATTGTATGCAGCTACTTTTTCAGCAGTAACCTTAGCAAAGTTAGAAAGAACCAATTTTTCACCGATTACACCAACTTGGTCAACAATTTTTTGTTCGATTGTCAATTTGTCATCGTAAGGTAAAGCCACTAGTTCTTCTGCAGTAGAAGGAAGTTTAGCTAAAGCGATATCCATAATTGTTTGAACGAATTGTCCGAAAGTTGCATTTTTTGCAACGAAATCAGTCTCACAGTTCAAAGTCATGATGATACCAATTTTTCCATCTTCAGATGCTTGTGCTAAAATGAAACCTTCTTTAGCTTCATTATCTCCACGTTTTGCAGCAACTTTTTGACCTTTTTTACGAAGAAGGTCCGTTGCAACTTCAAAATCACCGTTTGCTTCAACAAGGGCATTTTTGCAGTCCATCATTCCAGCTCCTGTTTGTTGACGTAATCTGTTTACATCTGATGCTGTGATTGTCATAGATTCCATAATTTTGTATATTAATTAATCTTCTTTTTCAGTTTCTTCAGTAGCAGCTTCTGGTGCTGGAACTACTGCAGCTTCAACCTCAGCAACTACTGCTTCTTCTTTTTTAGCAGCAACTTCATCATCAGCGTCAGCTTTGTCTTTAGAATTTTTACGATCATCCAAACCTTCTCTGATCGCATCACAGATAGCATCCATAATGATAGAGATTGATTTAGTAGCATCGTCATTTGCAGGGATTGGGAAATCTACCAAACGAGGGTTAGAGTTCGTATCTACAATTGCAAATGTTGGAATCGCCAATCTTTTAGCTTCTGCTAAAGCGATGTGCTCTTTCAAAATATCAACGATGAAAATAGCAGCTGGTTGACGAGTCATGTCAACGATTGAACCAAAGTTTTTCTCTAGTTTTTCACGTTGACGAGTTTTGAATAAACGCTCACGTTTGTTCAATGTATCCCATGTACCATCTGTTTTCATTTTATCGATTACAGACATTTTACGGATTGACTTACGTGTAGTTTGGAAGTTTGTTAACATTCCTCCTGACCATCTTTCAGTTACGAAAGGCATGTTTAAGTCTTTCACTTTATCAGTGATAATGCTTTTTGCTTGTTTTTTTGTAGCAACGAAAAGAACTTTTTTACCCGACTTAGCAATTTGTTTCATTGCCGCACATGCCTGATCCAGGTGTGCTATTGTCTTATTTAAATCAATGATATGGATACCTTTTTTCTCTTCAAAGATATACGGCGCCATTGCCGGGTTCCATTTTCTTTTCTGGTGACCAAAGTGAGCACCTGCTTCTAATAAACTTTCGAAAGTTACTTTTTTTGACATTTTAATGTGTTTTTATTGTTTACGTTCCTTTAGTATATCAACAAACAGAGGGTTCATTATGAAGGGTACTCCGTAGTTTGGATACTAAACAATCGCCAAATTGAATATTAACGTTTAGAGAATTGGAATTTCTTACGAGCTTTCGGTTGTCCCGGTTTTTTACGCTCTACCATTCTCGGATCACGTGTCATTAATCCTTCAGCTTTTAATAATGGTTTATTTTCTTCTGCAACTTTAACCAAAGCACGAGCAATACCTAAACGGATCGCTTCAGCCTGACCATTGATACCTCCACCGAAAACATTTACAGAAATGTCGTATTGACCAGTTGTTTCTGTTAATTCGAATGGACGTTCAATTTTTGCTTGAAGAACTGGAATAGGGAATACTGTTTTGTAATCCAGTTTATTGATAGTCATTTTACCCGTACCTTTTGATAAGTATACACGGGCAACTGATGTTTTTCTTCTTCCTAATGCGTTTATTACTTCCATGTTATTTCAATGTATCAAGATTAAATACTTGAGGTTTTTGTGCTTCTTGACCATGTTCTGATCCAACATAAACCTTTAAGTTGGTAAAAAGTTTGCTTCCAAGTTTGTTTTTTGGCAACATTCCTTTAACAGCTTTTTCAACCAAACGCTCAGGGTGTTTTTTCAACATTTCCTGTGCTGTAGTGATTTTTTGTCCACCTGGGTATCCAGTGTAACGGACATACTCCTTGTTTACCAGCTTAGTACCTGAAAACGATACTTTTTCAGCATTGATAACAATCACGTTATCTCCGCAATCTGCGTGAGGTGTGAAATTGACTTTGTGTTTTCCACGGATCAACTTCGAAACCTTGCTCGCTAAACGACCAACTGTTTGGCCTTCGGCATCCACTAATAACCACTGCTTATTTGCAGTTGCGATATTACCGGAGACGGTTTTGTAACTTAATGTATCCACAATAAATTTTTATTAAATAAGACAATATCCCTAAATTGGGGGGTGCAAAGATATAAAATATACGGTTTATTAACAAACGATTTTTAAAAAAGATTCCTTTTTAGGAAAGAATTGTTTGTTAGAGACTGAAATAGTTGGTTTTATTTCGTCTTGAATGCATTGATTGCATTAATCGTAAATTCTGATAGCACAAGGGTTCCGCTAATTTCAGCTCTGTCAGAAAGCAATTGATCCCAATGATCTGTACCTTCCCAAAAAATAGATTTTAATTTCGACATTGCCTCAGGATTAGAGCGGGAAAGTGTTTTAGCTAACTTATTGATTTCAGCATCCATTTCCTCTTCAGTCAAGAAAACATCATTGTATAAACCTCGTTTGAAAGCCCAATCTGCAGATCTCCATTCAGTAGCATTAATCGCTAATTGACTCATACAGGATAAACCAATTTTTCTTTCAATGACAGGACCAACCACGAATGGGCCGATTCCAACAGCCAGTTCCGATAACTTCACCTCAGCTTGTTTCGTTGCAAAACAATAATCAACCGATGCAGCAATTCCTACACCACCCCCAACAGCTCTACCGTGAACTCTTCCGATAATTAATTTAGGACATTTACGACAAGCATTGATAACGTTTGCAAAACCAGAGAAAAATTTCTTTCCTATTTCCAAATCATTGATGGATATCAATTCATCAAAACTTGC
>CAIUKX010000233.1 GCA_903899795.1 uncultured Flavobacteriales bacterium | reverse complement strand
TAAAGACACAATTCATAAAAAAGCATTTGTTAATATTAATATTCATTCGTATAATGGAAAAGACACCTTTGTTTATCGCTTTAAAAAAAACTATGTGATAATTAAGAATTTGCTCGTAAATGGTGTTAATTCGAATTATAAATTTCAGGGTGATTCTTTACTTATTTTTTCAAAAAAGAACATCAAAGAAAACATTGTAAATATTGTACATATTGTTTTTTCTTTTTTTAGGTACAAACGCATTAAAATAGTGATTAAGAGTATTTAGTATACTTTTTCTTCCTTTATTAAAGAATGAGGAAGTGTATAAAGTTAAATAAAATATGGATATATATTAATGAGTACAGATGCACCATGGTGGACATGGGGTTTAATAGGCGTTGGTGTAGTGGTTGCGTCAGTAATTCCAATTAAATGGATTAAAGAAGAATACTGGGACCAAGATAACGTCCCTGGAAATAGGTCCCCTAGAAATAGGTCCCCTAGAAATAGGTACCCTAGTTTAGACAGTGTTATTTCAGATCTTAGCTCACAGGCGCGTCAAAGTGTGGACAATACACCTAATGGTAACAAACTGCGTCGTCAAAGTGTGGACGATCAATCTGACTCAGACAGCTCGCATTCTGTACCTTGGTTAGAGAAGTTAGATCAAGCACAAACACAAGCTGCAGCAACAAAAGCAGCTCAAGCAGCTCAAGCAGCTCAAGCAGCTCAAGAAACAGAAGAATCAAAAACATCAACAGGAGGAAAGAGGTCAAGGAATAAGAGAAGCGCAAAAAAGAGAAGCGCAAAGAAGCGTCGTTCAAAACGTGCAAAAAAAGTAAGCCGATAATGGTGATCCAAATCATCACTCATTTCTGCATTTTGTCACTGATTTCTCGGGTGGGTCATTTTGCCGTAAAAATGGCGTATTATCAGAGTCTGTGGGCTGGCGGCGGTAATTAATACGGCATTTAGCCGTGAAAAGAGCCCGGCAGCCGCATGTATAGTGTATAGTGTATAGTGTATAGTGTATAGTGTATAGTGTACAGTAGTTAGATAACTTTTTCTTCCTTTATTATCATATAGGAAAGTAAGAAAGAATAGATAATAGTTTTTATTATATAAAATTGATGGATGTTTAATAAGAGAGTAAGATGCAACAGTACATATTGTTAGTGCATGATCTCAGGTCATATGATGTGAGCATATATTTAAGGTTAATATGGATGTAAAATATAGTGATAATATTTGTTGATAAATACTTTTTCTTCCTTTATTATCATATATGAAAGTGAAAAAGAATATGGAATCTTAGTTAAAGAAAGAAGTATGAGTGTATAATATGATGTCAATATAAAATAAAATTGAATGAGTTTTGAATAAAATAAAAAGTAATAATTCCAATAATATAAGATAAAAATGTCTGAATTCCAATTAAAGTTTGAAAACGTATTATTGAATAGTGTAAAAACAGCGGAGGTATCGTGTGAATATGTTGGTAAGTTTATTGAAATAGATGGTGTAAAAAATGTGATACATAAAATAGCATATATAAATTCGCATGATAATTATAGTATGCCAATCTTTTTCAAGTACATAACATATGTAAAGGAAGAAGATAGGTCGCATTTGCATTATTTGATAATAAAAGATAGACTGACATATGGTCATTTGAAAACATATGAAGATGATAATGTGGAAGATTATGAAAATCCAGACGATTATCCGTTTCTTACATGGAATTATCCATTTAAATGTGGTATAGTCATTAGAGAAGAAGAAAAAGGAGAAGGAGAAAGAGGAGAAAAAGGAGAAAAAGGAGAAAAAGGAGGAGAAGAAGAAGAAGAAGATAATATAAATATAGTTTCTTATACTAAAAATAAAGATGGATACACAGTGAAAACGAAATAATATAAATTTGAAGGAAATAAAGCTAGCGAATATATTCGCAGTAAGTTTGTTTATTCATTGTTTTAAGTTGTGGACATATTTCTTCAAGGTCTTCTTCTTTTTCTTTTTCTTTTTCTGCTGCTTCTGTTTCTGTTTCTTTTTCTTTTTCTGCTGCTTCTGTTTCTATAAGATCCGCAAATAATTCAGCATCATCATCAGAAGTATAATGCAGATGATACAAATCATATATTCGTAAAGCGTCATCACGCCAATAACAATATTTATGTATATATTCTTTATCTTCAGCAGGCTGAGATGCAAACAGGTCTTGTTGACAACTGACACAGCGATATACGCGGAACCTCACAAGTCCCAAAGTGGAGTCTGATTCGGATTGAG
>CAIUKX010000232.1 GCA_903899795.1 uncultured Flavobacteriales bacterium | reverse complement strand
TATTGCACACTTTTATCCAATAGAATTCGCATCAGACGAAGTTGAGATAGGTGATTTACTGGTTAAACATTTGGGATTACCGGTAAAGATTCAGCCTTATCTTTCGAATGCATCCGAAAATCTGGTTAATAAACTGGATTCAGATAAAGTTTTTAAAGGAATTACAGTGACCAGTAGTGGATTTTATGCTCCACAGGGAAGATCATTGCGATTGGGTCTGAGTACGCATCAAATGAACGAAAAATTGACTTCATTCCGATACGAAGACAAACGAGTGACCAATTTTGAAATGGAAAGTTCAGCTTTATTCGTACTTGGAAAAGCAATGGGACATGAATGTACTACCATTTGTCTGGGTGTTGCCAATCGTCCGAATAATCAGTTTACCAAAGGCTGTGTAGAAGAAATGAATGATTTAATCCAATACGTTTTGGATCGGATTTAATAACCTGGCTTTTTCTCCATGTTTACTTGATCTTTCTTCAAAACTTTATCAATATTCATTGGAAAATAAACGTGACCAAGAAGAATAGGATTCAAAGCAAAATATTGACACTTCACAAGTTCACCGTTCGGTAATTCACACCAAAAATTATCCGTATCAGCATCTTCAAGTGTTCCAAATTCGTTTTGTTGTGCCTCTTTGATCTTGATTGTAAACATTCTTAATTTGGTCGTTTTGTGATTGGTCTCCGTTACTGTTAAAGTGGCAAAAGGAGTCGAATGTTTTACACTGTCAACTTGTTTTTTACTCAAGATGTAATTGGCAATTTCGAAGTGAATTTTCTTGAAATTATTCAGATAACTAAAGATCATTGAAGTATCAACATGTTGCAATTTTTTGCCTTGTTGATACACATCCATTTTAGCACCTTCTTTAACAACTGTAAAACTTCTAACTGGTTCTTTGATGTATTTCACATCGACTTTTGAAATTTGACCGATCGGTAAAGCGAAAATTTGAGTACACATCCATTTTTTAGGATCTGCAAAAAAGCGAGGTTCTATGATTCCATTTAAACCTTTGATCTTCATGATGACTGGTAAATCACTTTTACCATATTCATCAGAATCAAGCAGCATGACTTGTCCCATGTGATCTTGAGCGGGAATACCGATGTACCATGTTTTGACCCATTCACCGTTTTGAAAAATCTCCACTTTAGTATGTTGGGTGATCATCAATTTGAGATTTTGAGCTCTTGCATTTTCAGGTAAATATCCCTTGAATTCAATGTTTTTAAATGCTTCCAAAATAAATTCAACGCTTTCTTGCTGAATACATCCACCATCTTTATCGGTCCACTTATCACCGTTTTTTATAACTTCCATTTTGTTTCCGTATGGATCTGAAATGATCACCTTGTCAACTGTTTCGGTATTTTCAATATTAAAGGCGATCAACTCCGTATTGGAAACACCGGAATTGTTCATCAAATGGTAGGTGTACCAACCTAAACTACCTACAAGTACTACTGAAATTAATAAGATGATCAGTTTTTTCATGGACTACTATTGTATAAATGGAACTATTTTAAGATCTTGAATACTTTCGTTTTCGTAGGAAATGCATCATAAATGCTAGAACTAGAATGATTCCACAAGGAATCAGTAAGTTCATGATTTTGTAGAATCCTGCATCCGCTTTGATTTTTTCATTGTTAATGGCGTGAATATCAATCTGACGACTTCGGATATCAATTACAGAATTTTCTCCCATCATGTAATCGGTAAGGTTTTGTATAAACTCTTGATTTCCGAAAGAATGTGGGAAGCCAATTGCAGCTAGTTCAGGATCAAATCGTAAATCATTGATTTGAGCAGGTCGGTACATCATCGTTTTACCATCTCTGGAAGGCATTGAATCATATTTATTGGCTAAAAAACGTCCGTTTCCAACCAGCATTACTTTTCCTTCTTTTATACTTCGTTCGTGGTATTTTGCATCAGGGTTTTTAGCAAACTCATCCACGATACGATTTTTGTAATGAGATTCGAAAGCACCCTCAACAATTCCTGCTAAACAGATTTCATTGGCTTTATCGGTTGGGTTGGGAACCAATTGAGGATTTTTTCCATAATTCAGCGATAGTCCTAAACTGACCATTGGCGCCATTCCTGTTCGTGTTGAATTGGGCGAAGATGTAAGGATAGGTGCCATTACATTTTGGTGAGTCCCTACAAATTGTACTTCAGATACATATTCAAGGGAAACGAAGTCCAGATTACGCGCTATCGGATGTTTCGTAGGAGTAGCCATCACATGGAAAAACCAGGGAATAAGCGATTGCTTAGCCAAAGGAACTGCTTTGGGAGCACAATGTGCATCGATGACATAGTTGTCATTCAATTTTAAACCATAGTCAAACAGCATTTTATCGATTCCCAGATTGTATCTAGTAGTATGGGTTGTTCCTAATTTGTTCAATGTATCTTCATCCAAATGAAGTGCATCTAAAAAACACATCAGTCGTCCGCCTCTCATAAGGAATTGATCAATAATGTACTGATCTTTCTCTGAAAAACGTGATCTTGGTCGTGCAATGATCAATCCATCGATATTATCTAATGCAGCTAAAGAGTCGTTAAGTGTTACATCTGTTAAAGCATAATAAGTAGATAAAAGTGCTCTTGAGCGCTGTGTTTCAGCAAAACGTAGCTCACCGTGACCTTGTAAAAATCCGATTCTAGGCTTCGTTTTTTGAGTTGCTCTTCGCATAGAACTGATCAACATGTATTCAAGGTTGTTGATCGAGTTTTCAATAATTTCTGTAAGTGATTCTAGTGGTTGAGGCTTGCCTAGTGCATTTCCCGGTAGAAGCTGAACTGTATTCACTGTTGAACCTTCATAATCAATAACAGCTCCAGGCCAAATCAATAATTGATGTTGTTCACCATCTTTCACATAGCTGACATCCATTGGCATGATGCCTTTTCCTTTACCATATAGTGTTTCTCCCAATGCTTGTTGTTCGGCATCTGTACCAACGTTAGGATTGATGAATTGATATTCAATTCGGTGTCCGGCAAATTCTTTGAATTCCTTTAATTTATCTTCGATAGCATTTCTGAAATGTTTCAATTCGGAAGGAAGATTTCCGTCCAGATAAATCCGCAGGGTCAAACGATTTTTAAAACTTTTTTCATTGGTCAGATAATTAATGGTTCCCTGTGATAATGAATAACGCTGGTCTTCAGTTATATCAAAGCGTTTGTTGACAAAAGAACTGATGATATTGATGAGTATGAT
>CAIUKX010000231.1 GCA_903899795.1 uncultured Flavobacteriales bacterium | reverse complement strand
GTGGATGAATTTGCTCCCCGACTAAGTTTCTTTTGGGCGATAGGAATGAACCACCATATGGAAATCGCGAAGATGAGAGCCGGGCGATTGATTTGGTCGAAATTAGTGAATCAATTTAAGCCGAAATCAGATAAATCGTTGGCTTTGAGAACGCATTGTCAGACCTCTGGGTGGAGTTTAACGGAGCAGGACCCTTTCAATAATGTGGCTCGTACCTGTATAGAAGCAATGGCTGCAGCTTTGGGAGGAACACAATCCCTGCACACAAATGCTTTGGATGAAGCGATAGCATTACCAACCGATTTCTCGGCTAGAATTGCACGAAATACACAAATTTATATTCAGGAAGAAACGGGAATTACTTCGTTTATTGATCCTTTCGGGGGAAGTTATTATGTTGAGAAATTGACAGAAGAACTAACAAATGAGGCCTGGAAATTAATTCAGGAAGTCGAAGAGTTGGGGGGAATGGCGAAAGCGATAGAAACCGGACTTCCGAAAATGAGAATTGAAGAGGCAGCAGCCAGAAAACAAGCTCGTATTGATTCCGGAAAAGATATTATTGTTGGAGTAAATCGATATCAGCTCGATAAGGAAGAGCCAATGGATATTTTGGAAGTAGATAATTCCAAAGTCCGTCTCTCGCAGATTGATCGCATCCAAAAAATGAAAGATGAACGCGATTCATCTGCTGTTGAAAAAGCGTTAGAGAATTTGGAATCTGCTGCCAGAAGTGGAAAAGGAAACCTGTTGGAATTGACCATTGAATGTGCACGCGTTCGGGCAACTTTGGGTGAAATTTCTTACGCAATGGAAAAAGTATTTGGAAGATATAAAGCGGTTATTCGTTCAATAAGTGGTGTTTATTCCTCAGAATCTATGCAAGATAAAGACTTTGAATTGGCAAAAGAAATGGTGGAGCGGTTTACGAAATTGGAAGGTAGAAGACCACGAATCATGATTGCTAAAATGGGACAAGATGGTCATGACAGGGGAGCAAAAGTGATTGCCACCTCTTTCGCTGATATTGGTTTTGATGTCGACATTGGACCATTGTTTCAAACTCCGAAAGAAGCCGCTAAACAGGCAATTGAAAATGATGTGCATATCCTTGGAGTATCTTCACTGGCGGCTGGACATAAAACATTGGTTCCACAAGTTATTGCAGAATTAAAGGAAAGAGGAAGAGAAGATATCATGGTTGTTGCAGGAGGGGTAATTCCGCAACAGGATTATGATTTCTTGTATAAATCAGGTGTGTTTGGCGTTTTTGGTCCAGGAACTAAAATATCTAAAGCAGCCCAAGAGATTTTGACTTTGCTCATCAAGAGTGCAGAAGAATAATAAAGGGTGCACAAGTACACGTAACGATTTTTTTTATACATTCGGCACAGTTATTGGAAATTGAAGTTCAAAAAATAAGTATATGAAGACGGTATTAGGATTGTTGTTTTTGTTGGTTGGTCAGATGTTGTGCTATGCTCAGGCACCTGATTACGATGATTTGAAAATGTTGTACGCTGATGGTAAATACGAGAAATTAGTTGCTAAAGCAGATGCATATTCTCAAAAAGAAGAGTTAAAAAAAGATCCGTTTCCGTTGATGTGGTTGTGTAAAGGTTTATACAAAATTTCTTTGTCGGGAACTGATGATGAGAAATTCAAAAATGCGTACAAAGATGCGATTGGAGCAATGGCTAAAGTTGTGAAAATCGATAAAGATTCGGCTTGTATTAATACGCATCGAGAATTTGTTGATGAGTTTCAGAACAGTATGGTTGAACGTGTAAATAACGCAATTGCGGCTAATAAAGTGAAAGATGCTGCAACTTGGGCTGGGAAATTCTATAAATTAACGACTCACCCAATAGGTCCGAAGTATATTGAAGCTGCTGCGAAATTCATGGCTAATGATAAAGGAAGTGCAGCTACAATTTGGAAAGATTGTGAAAAGTTAATGGCTGGTATTAAAGATTTATCAGGATGGTCCAAAGCCGATAAAGATCTCTTTAGAATTGGTATTTTGTTGACTGCAGAATGTTACATTTCAAACCATCAAAAAGAAAAGGCAGTTGATTTATTGAACAAGGTTGCTCAATGGTTTGAAGAAGATGAAGATTTCAAAACTCGTTACAACGAGATAGTGAATTGATATAAAAAAACGGTTCGATCCCCCATGTAGGACAAGAGTTTACTCTTTACTTATATGGGGGATTTTCTTTTTTAACAACCTACCATTAATAATAATAAAGCAACAGAATTTTTCCACCTGGAATTCTATTTACCTTTACTAGACAAATCATTCGATTCAATGAAAAAATATTTGGTTTATTTCAAAAACAAGTTCATTCTTACAGGGACGATATTTTTGATTTATGCCTTGTTTTTAGATGATATAGATTTATTTTCCATGATTAGCCATTCCAATAAACTAAGAAAATTGGAAGCCGCAAAGATCGAAGTCTCGGAGAAATTAAGAAAAACAAAATATATCCTTCGTCAACTACATTATTCCTCAGAATTGGAGCGTTATGCACGAGAAGAGAAGTTCTTCAAAAAAGACAACGAAGATATTTTTGTGATTTCATACGAGTAGTAAAGCAATTAGTTCATTCTTTAGACTCTTAGTCTTCTTTCTCGTTGCAACTGCTAAAAGTCAAATTCATCATTAGATCCTAAAGCCATGTTAAAAAAGCGATGGATTTTAAGTTAAAATGACACCAAATTAACATTCGTTTTATGCGACTTTTTCTGTAACTTAGCCCCCGCTTTAAACAGCGAAATTGCTATACAAAATTATGGAGAAAATAGAACCTTATAAACCGGTAAACAACGTAAGAATTGTCACTGCTGCGGCTCTTTTTGATGGTCACGATGCGGCGATCAATATCATGAGAAGAATTATTCAAGCAACTGGATGTGAAGTGATTCATCTTGGGCATGACCGATCAGTCGAAGAGGTGGTTGACTGTGCCATTCAGGAAGATGCTCAAGCAATTGCGATTACATCTTATCAAGGTGGTCACAACGAGTATTTCAAGTACATGCGTGATTTATTGGTTCAAAAAGGAGCTCCACAGATTAAGATTTTTGGTGGCGGTGGAGGAACAATTCTTCCAAGTGAAATAGAAGAATTGCAAGCATATGGAATTTCACGTATTTATCACCCGGATGATGGTCGTTCAATGGGACTTCAGGGAATGATTAATGATTTGATCCAAAAATGCGATTTCCCGGTGGGAGAGAAATTAAACGGAGAGATTAAGCACATCAAGGAAAAAAGTGTTCCGGCAATTGCCCGAATTATTTCTGCGGCAGAGAATTTTGCAGATGCTTCCAAAGATGTGATGGATCAGGTTCGTCAAATGGCAAAAGAAGTTTCAATTCCTTTACTAGGTATAACCGGAACGGGTGGTGCTGGTAAATCTTCTCTGGTTGATGAATTGGTAAGAAGATTCTTGATCGATTTCCCGACAAAAAATATTGCAGTTGTTTCAGTCGATCCATCTAAAAGAAAAACAGGTGGAGCATTATTAGGAGATAGAATTCGTATGAATTCCATCAAAAGTTCTCGAGTATACATGCGCTCATTGGCAACACGTCAATCGAACCTGGCACTCTCAAAACATGTTTCAGAAGCAATTAACGTTTTGAAAGCGGCGGAATATGATTTGATCATTTTAGAAACTTCAGGAATTGGACAATCTGATACCGAAATTCTGGATCATTCGGATGTTTCTCTGTATGTTATGACCCCTGAATACGGTGCTGCAACTCAATTGGAGAAAATTGACATGTTGGATTTTGCAGATGTTATTGCCTTGAATAAATTCGATAAAAGAGGTGCTTTGGATGCGCTTCGCGATGTACGTAAGCAATACCAGCGCAACCATAATTTATTTGATGAACCGGTAGATTCCATGCCCGTTTATGGTACCATTGCTTCTCAATTCAACGATCCGGGAATGAACTCACTTTACAAAGTGATCATGGACAAAGTCGTTGAGAAAACGGGGGCAGCTTTGAAGACGACCTTTGAGATCACGAAAGAAATGTCGGAGAAGATTTTTGTTATTCCACCGGATAGAACACGTTATTTATCGGAAATTTCTGAAAACAACAGAGCGTACGATAAATGGGTGAATCAACAAGTTGAAGTTGCTGATCGTTTGTACGGCTTGCAAAAATCAATTGAGTCCATTCAGGCTTCTACTATGGTGGATAAAGATCGTTTGGTGAAAAGTTTACAGGAAGCTTTGGAAGCTGAAAAATTAAATTTTGATCCTAAAAACTGGGCTATGATTCAGGAATGGGATTCAAAAAGAGCTTTGTACAAAAGTGATGTTTTCAAATTTAAAGTCAGAGACAAAGAACTCTCGTTAAAGACACATTCTGAATCACTTTCCCATACACAAATTCCAAAAGTAGTTACTCCGAGATACAAAGGTTGGGGAGATATTTTACGTTGGATTTTACAAGAAAATGTCCCTGGTGAATTTCCGTATACTTCCGGTTTGTTTCCGTTCAAAAGGGAAGGAGAAGATCCAACACGTATGTTTGCTGGAGAAGGTGGACCTGAGCGAACAAACAAGCGTTTTCATTATGTAAGTTTGGGAATGCCGGCAAAACGTTTATCTACGGCATTTGATTCGGTGACACTTTATGGAAATGATCCTGATTTAAGACCGGATATTTATGGTAAAATTGGAAATTCAGGTGTATCAATTGCTTGTTTGGACGATGCGAAAAAATTATATTCAGGATTTGATTTGAGTCATGCAATGACTTCTGTTTCAATGACAATTAATGGTCCTGCACCAATGTTATTGGGCTTTTTCATGAATGCTGCGATTGATCAGAATTGTGAAAAATACATCAAGGCGAATGGTCTGGAAGCTGAAATTGAGGCGAAGATTGAAAAGATTTATAAAACAAAAGGAATTACACGTCCAAAATACCAAGGAGATTTACCGGAAGGAAACGATGGTTTGGGATTGATGTTATTGGGTGTGACAGGTGATCAGGTTCTTCCGATAGATGTGTACGAAACAATTAAAAAAGAAACACTTACACAAGTTCGTGGAACAGTTCAAGCTGATATCTTAAAAGAAGATCAGGCTCAGAATACTTGTATTTTCTCAACAGAATTTGCGTTGCGTTTAATGGGAGATGTTCAGCAGTACTTCATTGATAACGGCGTACGAAATTTTTACTCGGTTTCTATTTCCGGATATCACATCGCTGAAGCTGGAGCGAATCCGATTTCTCAATTGGCATTTACCTTGGCAAATGGATTCACTTATGTGGAATACTATTTGAGCAGAGGTATGAATATCAATGATTTTGCTCCGAATTTGTCCTTCTTTTTCTCCAATGGAATTGACCCTGAATATGCGGTTATCGGACGTGTTGCACGTAAACTATGGTCGAAAGCAATGGCGAAGAAATACGGAGCAAATGCACGTTCCCAAATGTTGAAATACCACATTCAGACTTCGGGAAGATCGTTACACGCGCAGGAGATTGATTTCAATGATATTCGTACAACTTTACAAGCTTTGTATGCGATCTATGATAATTGTAATTCATTGCATACCAATGCATACGATGAAGCGATTACAACTCCAACGGAAGAATCGGTGCGCCGTGCTATGGCAATTCAGTTGATTATTAATCGTGAGTTGGGATTGGCTAAAAATGAAAATCCATTACAGGGAAGTTTTATCATTGAAGAGTTGACCGATTTGGTGGAAGAAGCTGTATTATTGGAATTTGACAGAATCACTGAAAGAGGCGGTGTATTGGGTGCTATGGAAACGATGTATCAACGTTCGAAAATTCAGGAAGAGTCTTTGTATTACGAGACATTGAAGCATACAGGTGAATTCCCGATCATTGGGGTAAATACATTCTTGAGTTCTAAAGGATCGCCAACTGTATTACCTAAAGAGGTGATTCGTGCAACAGAAGAAGAAAAGCAATACCAGATAGAAATGTTGTCGAATTTGCATGCTACGCATTCTGATAAAACAGCAGAAAATATCAAGCGTATTCAATTGGCTGCCATTCAAAATAAAAATATTTTTGAAGAGTTGATGGAAGTTTCTAAATATTGTTCTTTAGGCCAAATTACAAATGCATTGTTTGAAGTAGGAGGACAGTACAGAAGAAATATGTGATTTTTGATGTTGAATGCTTGATTTTGAATTGTGTTAAGTCAGTCCGAGTGAAAATTGATGTAGAACAACAAAACTTACGAAGCGATGAAATACTTGATTTTATTTCTTTTCTGGGGGCTTTGTTTCAGTTCTGATGCGCAGAGTCTGAGGTCATTGGAAGAACTCGTTCCTGATAGTTCTGATTATGCAAACATTTACGTCAAGAAGATAGATTCGGATTCTTTGGTTTCCAATTTCATTATTTGGGTGAAGAGGGATGTTAAGGCTCATAAACATTTGAAACACAGTGAAACGATTATCGTTTTGGATGGAACTGCAACCATGATATTGGGAAACAAAACCATTCAAATCAAAAAAGGAGATTATATTTTTGTTCCGAAGAATACACCTCATTCTGTGAAAGTAACATCGATGGAAGTTCTGAAAGTACTATCCATTCAAGCGCCTGAATTCAAGGGTGATGATCGGATTTTTATTGAATCTGAGAAATCTAACTATTGATGTTTAATTTTGAATGTTTAGTTTTTAATTAAGAATTAAAAATTCAACATTTAGCATTCTTCTCCAATCCATTCAAACAAAACGTAATTCCCTCGTCTCGCTTTTTGTGGAACATCGCCCGGCTGATGGCTGTTTGGTCTTCGCGTTCAGGTCGTTCATGGTATAAGTGGAATTGAATCGCGTGGTATTTCATATTTAGAAATTGGAATCCTTCTTTTTGCATTCGCCATTCGATGTCGCAGTCTTCTCCGTAACCGGTTATTTCGTAATCTTCGTCAAATCCATTTATCTTTTGTAAAGTGGAGAATGGAATCGCCATATTACAACCGATAATTTTAGGAATTTTCTTACTTTTCACAGGTTTCCACGGCATGTAAAAACTGTCTTCTACACGTGTACTTTTATTTTTGATCATGGTGAATTTCGAAGGAACGATGATGTCTGAATTTAAGAGCAGTTCACTGGTTTTCTGATCCAGATTTGTTCGTTTCGAATAGAGGATAGAAGTACCGTCGTAGTGTTTGACATATTCCCAGATGAATTTAGGATGTAAAACGCAGTCACCATCAATGAAGATACATAGTTCGGCTGTGTTTTTTCTTAGTCCTGCATTAAGAATTTTATTTTTTCGGAAACCTTTGTCTTCTTGTTGAAGATGTAATATAGGGAATGAATAACTCGAATTTTTGATGAAATTTAGCATTCCTTCAAAATCACCGTCTTCGACAACTGTAACAGTAAAATTGCGATACAACTGTTGATCTACAGAGTCCAAAACCTTCTTTAGAAAAGTAATGTTTTTATAGACGCAAATAAATAAATTGACGGTTGTGTTTTTTGTCATGCTTACTTTTTCAATTTCTCTAAAGCGTACAATTCATCCCTTAATCGGGCAGCTTCCATGAAGTCCAATTCTTTCGCTGCTTTTTCCATCAATTTTCGGGTATATTTAATGTTTTTCTCCAATTGCTCTTTGTTCATGTATTGAACAATCGGATCAGCAGCTATGGCAAGTTCTTCATCGCTTAATTGTTTATAATATCGACCTTCTCCCACCAGTTTCACTTTGTTTATAGTAGTTCCAAAGGCTTTGTTCAATGGCATTGGGGTAAGTCCATGAGCTTCATTATAGTCGATCTGAATTTGTCTTCTTCTTGCCGTTTCGTCAATGGTTCGTTGCATGGAATCAGTCATTTTATCGGCATACATTATGACTGTTCCGTTCACATTTCGGGCAGCACGACCAACAGTTTGTACCAGTGAGCGTTCATTTCTCAGGAATCCTTCTTTATCAGCATCTAAAATGGCTATGAGTGAAACTTCCGGTAAATCGAGCCCTTCACGAAGCAGATTGACACCGATCAAAACATCAAATGTACCTCGTCTTAACTGGTCTAGGATTTCTACTCTGTCATGAGTCTTGACTTCGCTGTGAATATAACGGCAAAGAATCCCCAATTTATCAAGGTATTTCTGAAGTTCTTCCGCCATTCTTTTGGTCAATGTTGTTACCAATACCCGTTCGTCCCGTTCTGTTCTAATGTGAATTTCTTCAATCAAATCATCAAT
>CAIUKX010000230.1 GCA_903899795.1 uncultured Flavobacteriales bacterium | reverse complement strand
TGTTATTGCTGGTCGTTTTTTACACCTTACTTATCACTTTAGGATTTCTACTACAAACTATAAAAGAAAAATATAATCTATCAAAAGCACCTTTTATTATTCGATTCATTATAGGGACATAAAAAAGGCCGTATTTTTCAATACGACCTTAGCTTTTTTTCTCAGTTGAGATTAGGTGGTGGTAAATATCTTTAATACTATTAATCTTTCTTTTTGTTTAGTTGGTTGGCTAAGCTGATCTATACCTAAATATATACGCTTTTTTCATTCTTTTATAGTAAAAACCCTTAAGTTAAAGAATGGATGATTCTTCTGTTGCAATTTGGAATTATACGGTATAGGATGAATCAATAATCTCATTTTTTAACTTTTTAACACTTAACATCCTCTAAATCCTCCCTATTCATGATATTATAAGTACCTTTGTACTTTATTACTAAATATCAAAAAATAATGGGAAAGTTAGGTGTAATGGAAATTGTATTGATTCTGGCAATCGTTTTGTTGCTTTTTGGAGGTAAAAAAATTCCTGAATTAATGAAAGGCCTTGGAAAAGGTATGAAAGAGTTTAAGGATGCTTCCAGAGGAGAGGAAACCAAACCGGAAGAAAAAAAATAGTAAAGAAATAATCGGATGTATCGAACTTTCGCTGAAGTAAAGACTGCCCTTTCTTCGGGTAAATCTGTTTTGAGTATAGTTGAACACTATTTACAAGAAATCGAAAAACAGAAGGAATTGAATGCTTTTATCGAAGTATTTGAAAGTACTGCCCGTGAGCAAGCCGCTCGAGTTGATCAACGCATCAAAGATGGAACTGCTGGTCGATTGGCTGGCATGGTGATTGGGCTAAAAGACAATCTTTGCTACAAGGATCACAAAGTCTCTGCATCCTCAAAAATATTATCCGGATTCGAATCACTATACACCGGAACAGCTGTTCAACGTCTTTTGGACGAAGATGCAGTTATCATCGGACGATTGAATTGTGATGAGTTTGCAATGGGTAGTTCGAATGAAACTTCCGTTTACGGTCCGGTAAAAAATCCTTTAAATCTTTCTTTAGTTCCCGGAGGTTCATCCGGAGGTTCTGCTGCTGCAGTTGCCGCTGGTTTGTGTACCGCAACTTTAGGAAGCGATACGGGTGGGTCAATCCGTCAACCAGCTTCTTTCACAGGAACATTCGGTTTAAAGCCATCTTATGGAAGAATCAGCCGATATGGTTTGATCGCTTATGCATCATCTTTTGATCAAATTGGTCCTTTTACCAATAATCTAGAGGATTCTGCTTTGTTATTGGAAATCATGGCTGGTCAGGATGAAAATGACAATACTGTTTCCAACAAATCTGTAGAAGCATATGGCTCTTTTGAAAAACCTGCGAAATTAAAAATCGCCGTTCTTACTGAAAGTCTGGAAACAAAAGGTGTAGATCCTGAAGTAGTTGAACGAATGAATAGCATCATTCAAAAACTGAAAGCTGAAGGTCACACAGTTGAAAATGTTTCGTTTCCGTATTTGGATTACATGGTGCCGACTTATTATGTATTAACTACAGCCGAAGCTTCTTCCAATTTATCGCGTTTCGATGGTGTTCACTATGGACATAGAAGTCCGATAGCTGCTGGAGTTGAAGCTACGTATATTAATTCAAGAAGTGAAGGGTTTGGACCAGAAGTTCAACGCAGAATCATGGCAGGAACTTTCGTGTTATCCAATGAGTTTTATGACTCTTATTATTCAAAAGCACAAAAAGTTCGTCGAGTTTTAAGAGACAAAACAGATGAAATCTTTTCAACATATGATGTAATGATTTTACCGACAACTCCATCGACAGCTTTTCCATTGAATGCTGTAAAAGATCCGATTCAAATGTATCTCCAAGATATTTTTACTGTACATGCTAACCTTACAGGGAATCCTGCGATTTCACTGCCAATGGGAAAACATTCAAATGGAATGCCCTTTGGAGTTCAGGTAATGACCAACCATTTTAAAGAAAAAGATTTATTTAATTTCTCTCACTATTTGACTGAAATAGCATAAGAAAAAACGATGATGAAAAGTAGTATAGGTGTAATTTTTATTTGTTTGATGAGTTCTTTCGGTTTTGCTCAAAACCACCACAAAGACTCAATCGCAAAAAAGTTAAATCGAGATCCTTTCGTCAATACTGTTGAACAAAGTTTAAGTCTTTTCTATGCTGAATATGCGAATCAAAGTAATTATGATTCAATCATTGATGCTTTGAATTATGAACCTGGTCAAATACCTACATTTTCAGATGATGTTTATTGTCAAAGACTAGAAAAAATGAATGCGATGAGTCCATTCAAATTGGATTGCGCACCTCCTGCATTGGCAACAATTAAATTTTTTGCTGAAAAAAGAAGAAGTTTTGCCCGTGTTGTTCTTGGTCGTTCGGCTTTGTACTTTGAAATGTTCGAAGAAAAATTAGCTGAATACGGTCTGCCATTGGAATTAAAATACCTGGCAGTTATTGAAAGTGGTTTACGTCCACAAGTAAAATCTCGTTCAGGAGCACTGGGACTTTGGCAATTCATGTACCGTACAGGTTTATATTACGGATTGAATGAAAATTCCTACATCGATGAACGTATGGATCCTGAAAAAGCAACCGACGCTGCTTGCCGTTACTTGAAAAAATTGTACGATATCTATGGAGACTGGAACCTTGCTTTAGCTTCCTATAATGCAGGACCTGGAAATGTAAATAAAGCCATTCGCCGTTCAGGGGGTAAAAAAACATATTGGGAAGTTCGCCCGTTTTTACCTGCAGAAACACAAGGTTATGTTCCGAACTTTATTGCAGCAGCTTACTTATTGACCTACCATGCAGAACATAATATCGTTCCTATTGAAGCGAAATGGAATTATGCTCAATTGGATACTGTTTGTTTTAAAACGGGTATTCACATGGCAAGCATTAATAAATTAACCGGTTGGGATTTTGAAGAGATTCAAACATTAAATCCGGTGTACAAAACCACATACGTACCTTATACGTATCCGAATCAATGTATTTCAGGTCCGCTTCAAGAAATTGGAAAACTAGTGACCTTGGAAAACGAATTATATGCTTTGGAGAAAATGATTTATTCTCCTCAATTAGTTCCTGTTCCTGTAGATACAGCCAACTCGGTTCAAACGAATCCAGCCAACTCTAATGACGACACGGAAACACCGATCAAAGTAAGTGGAGAAAGGGCAATTCCTCCCAAGCCAAAACCGGCACAAACGGTTATTGTGATGGTTACTCATACTGTAAGAAGAGGTGAAGGACTTGGAATTATTGCCACCAAATATGGTGTGACAGTCAATGAAATTATGTCAACCAATAAGTTGAAAAGCACTATTTTATATTCAGGACAAAAACTGAAAGTTCCTCAGAAAACAACAGTCGGGGATCAAGCAATAACACAAAACACCAATCAAAGTCCTGTTACCAATGTTGTTGAGGCAGACACCACAACCACAACGGCTGTAGCTACTCCTCCGGTTCGTCAAAGACCTCCGGCAAAGAAATTTTATTCAGTTCGTGGTGGTGATACAGGAGCCAAAATTTCTCAACGCCACAATTTAACTCCTCAACAGCTTAAAAGCTTAAATCCAGGCGTGAATTTGGATCGAATTGTTGTCGGACAAAAAATCAGAGTCAAGTAATTTCCTTTGACTCTTTAACCTTCAAAACAATTGAAATGGTTAATATCTCAGCTGTCATCATTACTTTCAATGAAGAAAGAAACATCAAGCGATGTCTGGAATCTCTGCAAGGAATTGTTGATGAAATCGTAGTGGTTGACTCCTTTTCTAAAGATAAAACAAAGGAAATTTGCGAAACTTTCGGAGTAAAATTTGTTGAGCATGTTTTCGAAGGACATATTGAACAAAAAAACTGGGCAATTACCCAAGCCTCTTTTCCACATGTGCTCTCATTGGATGCTGATGAAGCACTTGACGATACATTGAAAAAATCAATCCTGAAAGTCAAAGAAAACTGGACGCACGACGGATATTTCATGAATCGTCTTACCAATTATTGTGGGAAATGGATTCACCATTGCGGTTGGTATCCCGATCGAAAATTGCGCTTATGGGATACCCGAAAAGGAAAATGGGGTGGTGATAATCCACACGATAAATACGAACTTACCGATCCGAATGCACCGACTCTTCAATTAGAAGGAGACATTTTGCATTACAGTTATTACACCCTTGATGATCATTATAAACAAGTGACTTACTTCACTGATATTTTATCAAAAGCACAGTACAATAAAGGGAAAAAAGCCCCGTTGATTGTATTAATATTCAGTCCAGTTGTAAAGTTTTTAAGAGACTATTTTTTCAAACTGGGATTTCTGGATGGCAGGGCTGGTTTTACAATCTGTATAATTTCAGCCTATGCAACATATACGAAGTATAAAAAATTAAGACAATTGATACACGGTAGAGACGTTTTATAAAACGTCTCTACCTTATTTCTAAAACAATGACAAAATTAGATCTCACCAATAAACGAATCGTCATCAGTCGAACCGACAGTATCGGTGATGTGATGCTTACTCTGCCTCTTTGTGCCTGGATTAAAGAGAATTTCCCGGCAGCCACAGTAATTTTCCTTGGAAACTCGTACACTAAACCGGTCCTTAAATGTTATTCAGCAGTTGATGAGATTGTAGACTGGAAAGAAATAGAAAATTTACCCTCTACCCAACGTGTTGAATTTTTACGTGAACTCAATATTGATGTGTTCATTCATGTGTTTCCAAAAAAAGAAATTGCTGCTTTGGCAAAAAAAGCGAAAATCCCAGTTCGGATCGGAACCTCGCACCGAACATTTCATTTACTGACATGTTCTCACCGTGTCAGTTTTACACGCAAAAAATCCGATTTACATGAATCACAATTGAATTTCGAGTTACTTCGTCCTTTGGGTTTAACAACAATTCCATCTATAGAAGCAATTCAAGAATTTACAAAATACTTTCAAGCTCCTAAAGCTGAATTACCAACCGCTATTTCCAACAAGTTGAATTCTTCAAGGAATACTGTGATTCTTCATCCAAAATCACAAGGAAGTGCTGTTGAGTGGGGAATTTCCAACTACAATCAATTGGCAATTGAACTTGAGAAAACAGGACATACCGTGTTTTTTACAGGAACGGAAAAAGAGGGAGAACAATTCCGATCACAGATTAATTTCAATGAAAATATTATCGATACAAGCGGACAACTTTCACTGGAACAGTTGATTACTTTTATCTCTAAATGTCAAACGTTGGTGGCTTGTTCCACGGGACCTTTGCATATCGCCGGATTTTTAAACCTCAAAGCAATCGGATTATTTTCACCCCGAAAACCGATACATCAAGGAAGATGGAAAGCACTCGGCAAGAATGTAAAAATCATTGTCAACGACGAAAATTGTCCTACCTGCAAAAAAGGGAAATCCTGCAAATGCATAGAAGATATTTCTGTTGAAAAAGTCTTAAACTCCATTCAACATTTGAAATCGCCCAAAAGCTTAGAAAATGAATCATTGATTGATGTCTGATCGAATTTTCGTAATTTCCCATATTCGAAAATTAATTGAACATAGTATTTATTCAAATTTCCTGGTCAGTCTAGCTGTCGGAATGTTTTGTATTGGTATTTCTCATCAACTGAAAATTCCCCATGGAGGTTGGTATGGATTGTTTGTTTTTTCCTCCACCTTACTCACATATAATACACAGCGTTTGATAAAGGCTCGGAAAATTACCTCCATTTCCAATCATACCAATTGGATTTTTCAGTACAAAAGTGTAGTTTTTCTATTCATTCTCATTGGAGCAGCAGGCAGCGCAATAAGTTTTATTAAAATTTACCACCCTGGAATTTACAGTCTTTTGTTATTATCATTTTCAAGTGGAATCAGCTTGTTTTATGTGCTACCTGTTCACAATAAGAGTCTTCGGGATATTCCGTTTCTAAAGATTTACCTCATCACTTTAGTCTGTATGTCTGCTGTTGGTTATTTTGAACTTATTAATGAAACGATTTACACATGGAAAAATTGGTGGTTTGTATCAATACATTTTTTTTACTTTATCGCCGTTACTATTCCTTTCGATATTAGAGACTTGCCTTATGACAATCCTGAGCAACGTACCATTCCTCAAATTTTCGGAATTAAAAGAGCAATATTATTAAGTGTCCTGCTTTTAATAATTTATATAATCCTTATTGTAATCGTACAGCCAAGTTTGATTACTAATTATTTCTTTATCACGATTCAATTCATTACCTTTTTTCTCCTATTGTTTTCAAATGAAAAACGATCGGAATTCTATTACTCGGGATTAATTGAAAGTTCTATTTTTTTGGTTGGTTTAAGTTTTTGGATAGGGTAAAACAAAAAATCCCGACCATCAAATTGACAGCCGGGATTTTTTTATTTACAAATCAATCATTGTTTTACTAGTTTGATCTTAGTCGTTTTTTCATTGTTTTTAATAAATACGAAATACATTCCAGCTAATTGATCATCCAAGTTAACAGTTGCATTTGTACCGTCCAATGATTTTGTTAGGATTGTTTTTCCTGTTAAATCAACAATCATTATATCATACTTTTCATTTTGATCTAAACCACTCAAAGTAAATTCAGACGTAAAAGGATTAGGATAAGCTGAAATT
>CAIUKX010000229.1 GCA_903899795.1 uncultured Flavobacteriales bacterium | reverse complement strand
GTCATCTATTTTGTCGCAATGAATCCTATATATTTAAATAAATTTCTCGACAAAGGTAATGTTTTAATCAAATTTTGATGAATAAAATCAGCCTGACTATATCTCAATTCTTTATTAATACTCTCATCATTAATCAACTGAGCCTGACCTATAAACCAATGATAAATAAATTCAACTTTACTGAATCCTGTATTCAATAACAAATCTCTTAGTTCTTCTTCCATCAAACCGCCTTTTGTATGTTTTTGATGCTCCGCTTTTTTAAACGTTTCTTTATCTATACCGAATTGAAATTCAATCTCTTGATCTTTTTTCCAAACTGCATCCACTTCTCTTTGAATAATCGGTTCGTATAAATTAAAATTTGGATCCAGTTTTTTAACCCCTTCCCAAAAATAATAATTAGGACTCAAATCTGCATAAAATACCCCATCCTTTATTAATGCATTAAATACATTAATAAAAGTAGGTTTCATATCATATAAATGATCTAAAAACGTGTAGGCAGTCACTAAATCGAAATAATTTTGAGGTAACGAAACCGTTCCAGTATCAGCATTAATCAATTTTATAGACGCTTTTCCTGATGTATCAACTTTATCCATCATAGCTTGCGTCACATCGACACCAACTATTTCATTTGCCCTCTTTTTAACAATATTAATCATAAAGCCTGTACCACAACCCAAATCAAGGACTTTATCAATTATTTTATCCTTATTTATTTTTTGAATAATGTTTTCAACACGATCAATGCTTTCAGGTCTAAAATGGGGCTCCACACTATTATAATCATCTGCCATTATAGTATGAACAAAAATATTTGCTTCTATAGCTTCTTTAATTTTATCAATTTTCATATTTATTACTTAACTTATAATAAATACAATTATCGATATTTTAAATCCCTGAATATCTGATTACAATCACACAATCGCCTGTTTGTAATCAATAACCAGCATATAGCAATATTAATGGAAATCTCTAACTACATGATTACTCATTGTGTAAAACAAATCAAAGAACAAAATTTTCTAACATCAATCTGTCAGTCAATGAATTCGTATTGGTCTTCAATGTATACAACTATTCTTGGTTTGCTTTATAAAAACGGTTGGACTCTGGTTGAAAAAACTCATCTAAATTTGAAGGTATTCTTGTATCAAACCCTATAATTCGCCTAGCCTGTGCATTGAGTTTATCAGTAATTTCCTTAGGGATAAATCGCACCCAATCCATCCTTTGCTTCATAAATGGTCGACAAATATTCATTGTTAACGCATGTCTAAATTCATTAGTCAAATTTATTCCAGCTTTATGCCAAACACGAGCATTAAAGACTAATAAGCTTCCCTTTTTACATGTAAGACGAACGCTATTATTATCGAACAACTCTTTACTCGGAACTAATTTCGTATTATGCGAACCAGGTAGTATGTATGTTGCCCCGTTTTGAATTGTAAAATCATCCAAAGCCCATATAACACCTATATTTGTAGAATAATTTGGTATCCACCTAGGGCAGTCAATATGAATTCTGCTCCCATAATTTTCCCCATTTGGTGGTAGTGACGAAGAAGTATAAGCGTACATAATCCAAAAATCACCTAAGATTGAAGCCACGATTTGTTGTAATCTCGGATCTTCCAAAGTTTTAGCAAATAATACATCTTTGTTTAGTAAATCATGCATATGATACTTATCCAATAAGCTTCTTTCTGAAGCTTGAAAAGGAGTATAATCTTTGATGACCATTTCGAGGTTATTTCTTAAATAATCACATTTCGACTCATCAAAAAAAGATTCAAAACAATCATATCCTCTTGATTCCATGTGAAAAACATGTTCATCAATTCTTGATTGATCATATAAGGTCAAATTCGAAAACTCCATATATAAATAGATTGTTTATTTAAAATTATATTTTTCATTAATAACATATAAAGGCCTGTTTTGTACTTCCTTTAATATTCTTCCAATATACAATGCAGAGAAACCAACCACCAAAATATTAATCCCTCCGATAAAAGTAATCAAACAAACTGTTGATGTATAACCAGCTTGGTATGTTTTAAAAAAGGTCTTTGAAAT
>CAIUKX010000228.1 GCA_903899795.1 uncultured Flavobacteriales bacterium | reverse complement strand
TTGTGATTTCTTTGTTGACTGAACTCAATAATGTTTTGTCTTCCGCCTGTAGCTGCTCTAACTTCTGAGTTTCAGAAAGAGCTGAATTTCCATTGATCTGTGCTACCTTTTCATTGTAAGCAGGATTCACAGCTTCAATTACACTTTCTTTGCCTTTCGCATCCAATGGAGATTCTACAACCGAAGCACTTGAAGAAGCGATCGCTGTCTCACGTGAAGCTATTCCGGATTCCAATTCAGATTGAACTGCTTTTAAATCAACCAATTTCTTTGACAAAACTGCATCAGAAGGATTTTTCTTCAACTCACCATCGACTTTCGTAATTTCCTTTTCCACAGAAGCTAACAATGCTTTATCGGCTTGCTGCAATTGCGTCAATTTATCGGTTTGAGAAAGCGAAGTATTTCCATTGATTTGCGCTACTTTCTCGTTGTAAGAAGGATTCACGGATTCAATCAAACTTTCTTTCGCAGCTTGATCCAATGGAGCCTTTGTTCCTGAAGTCGTTGATGCCGAAGCAATCGCTGTTTCTCTAGAGGCGATAGAAGATTCTAATTCTGACTGAACTTTTTTCAAATCTGCCAATTGCTTGATCAATGTTTGATCTCCAGGATTTTGTTTCGAAGCTGTTTCAGTTGCATCAATTTTTTCTTCAACGGAAGCTAGTAATTCTTTATCTGCTTCCTGCAAACGATTCAGTTTATCAACTGGTGAAAGTGTTTCATTCGATTTGATTTGAGCTACTTTTTCATTGTAAGAAGAATTCACTGATTCGATGAGATTTTCCTTCGCTTTCGCATCTAAAGGGGCTGAATCGAAAGAACCACTTGCAGTTGCAATTGCCGAATCACGTGAAGCAATATCTGACTTTAAGTCCGATTGAACGGTTTTTAATCCCTGTAATTTGCTTTTCAATTTCGCATCGTTCGGACTTTTCGCTAAAGCAGCTTCTGTCGTTGTAATTTCTTTTTCAACGGAAGTCAATAATTCTTTGTCAGCTTGTTGCAACTGATTTAATTTTTCAGCTGAAGACAAAGAAGTATTGCTGTTGATTTGCTCCACTTTCTCGTCGTAATTAGGATTGATGCTTTCAATCAATTCAATTGGTGTTGGAACATCCTGCGTTTGTGTACCTGACTGTGTACCTTGATCACCTTTACCTGTTTGTGAACCTGCATTCTGTGCTCCAGCTTTCGTTCCTTGGTCACCCGTACCTGCTTGTGATGTCGAAGCAGAAGCCACCAACGATTCAGCATTGTCTTCGTCCGGCACATCCAGTGAAGCAGCTACAATTGAACGAGCATTCTGTAAATTTTCCAATTTAGTTTTCAGTGCCGGATCTGTTGGATTTGCAATCAATGCCTGCTGGGTTGCTACCATTTCTTTGTTGATCGCACCCATTAATTCTTTATCCAGATTTTTCAGTTGAGCTGCTTTTTGCTGAGGACTCAAACTAGCATCATTTTTAATCCGATCCGCCTGACTTTTCGATTTACTGGCAACCGGCCCCAATTCTGCAGCCATATCAGCATAATCCACTTCTTTCACATCCGGATTATTTACAACCAGCTGTTCAATTTGTCCGCTTACTTTCGATTTGATCGCTCCCGGATTGACTGCATTGGTTGTACCCATCGCCTGTGCAACTTCCTCTTTTGTAACCTGTTTTGGTGCTTTAATTTGGTAAATCGATTCCAACAAATCGACTTGTTTACGAATCGCACTACGTTCATCTTTTTTATCGTTCAAACCGACTGCATTGAAATTTCTTTCATCGGTAATCATCTTCAATTCAGACTTCTTGCCTTTGATTTTAGCATCAATCTCTTCAATCTCTTTTTTCTTGGCCGTTACTTTCGATTGCTCGAGGGTTGCAATTTCACTCTCGATTCTTTTTATATCACGGACATATTCATCGTCTTTTGGCTGCAAACGATCAATTTCACCATCCAATACCAAACCTCTTTCGATTAATTCCTGAAGTGGATCGGGCGTTTTTTCATTGATGATCTTTTTCAATGCATCTTTATTCTCGTATAAATACGCATAAGCTTCCGTCTGCTTGTTTTCTTTCAACAATTCATTGAAATGGTCGGAGTATTTCTTCACTTCAGCCGTTGCTTCCGGTGAACCTTTTACAGCTACACGTGAAAGTGAATCAGCCATATTCAAACTTTTTTCAGATTGAATTTTGATTTCTTCCTGGTTCTTCAAAGCTCTTTCAATCTCCTTCAGCATACGGTATTTCTTCTTGTCAGAATCCAAACCATTTACACGATCCATCTTGCTTTTAATGATTCCATCTAATCGAGCTAATTCAGCAGCATTTTGTACAATTTGTGTACGCAACTTATTCTCTAATTCTTTGGTCCCTTCTTCTGCCTTTTGAGCATCTTTCACCTCTTCCTCCAACAAGTAACTTACCTCAACCAAAGACAATTTCCCAATTCCCAATTCGTTGAGCACTTCTTTCGATTTACGTTCTTTATCGAGTTCATCCAGGTTAAACTTATCAGCATTCGGTGTCAAAATGGATTTCATTTTCACAACCTGAGCGAAAACAGCCTGCGGATCTTCGACTTCTTCGTTGAACAAATCGATTACTTTCACGTTCTCTTTGTCCTCCATCATCTCATGAGAAATCTTCTGCTTGAGCGGTTTAAATTCTTTCTGGAACGGAATCGATGCTAAATATTTGTATTCTTGAGGACTTTCTCCAACCCGAATGGTGTATTCGTATTTCCCCCCTTTTGGAAAGGTAATCAAGTAAACTCCTTTCTCGTTGGAGTTAAAGTTTCCAATAAATTCACCGGTTGCATAATCTTTTACATCGATCAATACTTTCTTCAACTTCGGATCGATCAAGGAATTAAACTCCCCCTTGATAACTGTCATGTTCAAAGGAACCCGATCTACTCTTACCTTGTAAACGTTTAATTTTCCTTCTTCACTTTGTCGATTAGAACCGAAATAAGCATTTCTATTCAAAGAGTCCACTACATAAAACAAATCATCATTCGGTGAAGAAACAGCAAAGTCCATATTCTCTGCCAAACCAAACATATCTGTTTCAGCGTCATATTTACAACGAAAAACGTCATAACCTCCCATTGAGTTATGACCTTTTGAACTGAAGTATAAATAATTTCCATCGGGATGCATGTATGGGTAATCCTCATCGAAATTGGTATTTACACCACCTTTCAGCTGCTGAGGAACTCCCCACCAACCTGTCGGAAGTCTTCTTTGTACATATATATCTTTTCCTGTTTTCCCAGATTCACCGTAACTTGAATAATAAATTACGTTTGGATTTGCAGGAAAGTGAATCAAGGGAATATGCCCCTTTTTCTGATCCAGTTTGGTTTGAAAGTCTGCTGTAACCAATAGATTTCCACCAATATCACTCAGGTCATACAGACGGAAAAATTTATCTTTTTCAATTTCCTTTTTGTCCAAAACAATCATCTCTGTAATCGTAGTAATCAACTTCTTACCGTTATTACACATTTCGATTTGACGTATTACATCCAAGGAAGGTTTTGCGTTCGGTCCTGCCTTTGTAATGTAGTCTTGGTAGGATTTGATCGCATCATTGAACTGGTAATTGAAATGATAAGCTTTCCCCAAAAAATAAAATGCCTCCGGCTCAACAGCGGGATTTTGAACAGCATATTTCAAATACTTAAAAACATCTTGATTTTTGCTGGGATTGAAAAGTAAACAGGTTCCGTATCTATAATTTAAGCTATGGTCTCTCGGCTGAACTGCAAGCAGACGAAGGTAGTACGGCATTGCTTCTCCGTATTTTTCATCCTCAAAAAATTTATCAGCAATCTTCTTCGTTTCCTCTAGGTTTTCCTGAGAAAAAGAATGAAAAGTGGTGAAAAACAAAAACAGTATAGCAAGTATGGATCTCAAATTCATCTACAGAAAGTTTATTTTACCAGTTACGTTGTACGATTATCACAAAGAAAAGTTCATTTTTTTACTAATTTCATTTTATTTTCTTCTCCCCTGAGCAATCGCCCAATATTTTTACGGTGTGCAGATATAACTGCTCCACCTAACAAGACACTAAAAATCATCATCCAAAAATCGTTTTCTTTGAATCCAAAGATGAGTACTAAAGGGAAAGCTATGGCTGCACAAATTGCGCCCAATGAAACATAATGTGTTGTTAGAAAAATGATCAAAAACAACAACAAGCAGATCCCAGCCACCTCGGGTTGTAATCCAATGATTACTCCCAGAGAAGTGGCGACTCCTTTTCCTCCTCTGAACCCTGCAAAGATTGGGAAAACATGTCCTAAAACTACACAAATGGCTGCTACTAACTGCACATGCATCACTTTATCTCCGATTAACTCTGCATCTGTGAAGAAATACTTCCATAGTAAAATTGGAAGAATAACCGCCAGAACTCCTTTCAGAACATCAATCAATAGTACTGTAATTCCGGCTCGTTTGCCTAAGACTCTGAACGTATTCGTTGCTCCTGCGTTTTTACTCCCGTGTTCACGGATGTCCAGCCCAAACCATGACTTCCCTACCCAAACTGCTGTTGGTATTGATCCCAAGATATAAGCTAACCCTCCAAAAATCAAAAAATTCATATTCATTATTTTCCAAAATACCTTAAGAATTTACTCAGATAAATCGATCCTGTTTCGATTTGATAGGTAAAGTTCTTAATTTTTCGTTTATCGTTTTTAATTCCATTGACTGCATTCACAAAATCCGGATCTCCTGAAATGATTCGGAGTAGCCCGTCTTTTTTATCCATTGAATAATCAAAATAGTAATCCAGTGTTGGAATATTGATCTGCAATCCGAATTTATCTTCAGCTACTTCTGAACTGGTCTGCTGGAAGAACGCTTTCATAGGAACCATTTTGAACATTGGTTTTCCATACATTGTAACAATGGCTGCATTTTCCATGTTTGAGATCAATCCTTTTTCAAGCATATTTCTAGGTTCAAATGAAACCAATTTCAATCCTGTTATTGTCAAAGCAGATTCCATCTCTTTTGGTATTTTCATCTCACCGTTAATGGTATATGCTGATTTCATTTTATCAGCAGCTTCACGACCTGCCCATTCTACTGCAGCTTGTTCGATCGTTGTTGAATTAAAATCAAGTGGTTTCAATCCTTCAACTACTACCAACTTGGTTGAAAGATCCTGCATCAAACTTTTATCCAACGGCATGTTGAATTTCGCTGTGATGTTCATGGAAGTTTCGTTTTTCTTCGGATCGTAATTTACAATTCCAACGGCATCCACCTTCACATCACCGTAGTCCAGCCCTAAATTGATTTTTCCATCACCATTCAATGCACACGTTTCCGTATGAAGCGAAATATAACTTCCAATCTCACCTCTATTCAACAATTTATCTGGAGATGCGATTTGGAATTCTTTCGTGTCTGCGTTGTACTGCAAAATACCTGTTGCTGACATAACAATTGGATCTGCTGTATTCTGGAGCGGTGACAGGAAGACCGGATAAATTTTCAAACTATCCAATGTTTTCGAATCTCTCCAGGCTAGTCCGGCCACAACCGTTTTACCTTCCGTATTTTTCATTGTGGCCGAAATCGGAATTTGGATATTGGCCGGATCAATATTAGCATCTAAGGCAAACCACGAACGAGGGTATTTCGTACAGTTGTGATTCATACGTGTTGAACCTTTGAAGATGATGGTC
>CAIUKX010000227.1 GCA_903899795.1 uncultured Flavobacteriales bacterium | reverse complement strand
TTTACTATATCTCAAAGAACTATACCGCAAATAATCCACAATAGGGATAGGTGCGAAAGATTTTATTCTTGCTGTTTAGCATTTTGTCAAGTTCGGTTGGCCATGCTCAAAATACCCTAGATAATTTGGGGCTTTCAGGCAGTGTTCCTGCAGCTTCTGCTTATTCGCTCCGGTTGTTGAGTAGTAGTTATGCTGGTTATGCCATTCAAGTTAGGCGAAGCACTAGTAATACGACACAAGACATTGGTTTTACGGCAAACGGCGATTTGGATACTGCTGCTTTAAAAACATTCGTTGGTGTGAATGATGGCTTTGTTACCGTTTGGTACGATCAAAGTGGGAATGGAAGAAATTTGACGCAGACGAATACAGATTATCAACCTGCGATTGTAAGCAGTGGCACTATTTACCGTAGAAATTATATGCCGACTCTTTTCCACGATAATACAAATGACGGATTAACCTATTCAGGAGGTAATTATCTTACTTCACTCCCTTTGTCGGTGAATATAGTTGCAGGGAGTAATTCGTCCGGTACTTCTGCAAGACGTGCTGTTCAAGGTACCTCTAACTGGTTAATCGGTCCCTATTCAAATAACGATGCATGGTATGCAGAAGGTTGGAACCTATCGGACGGGTCATCTGCATGGTCAACAAGTAATGTAGAAGTTTTTACAGCAATTGAACCCTCGTCGGACCCTTGTACTTTCTGGAAAAACAGTGTTTCGATAGCAAGCGGTAATTCGAAAGGAGTTCCGAATCAAATTCGCACAGGAGCCCAGGGAGCTTATGGTGAACCTCTTGATGGCTATTTGTGTGAAGTTTTAGCGTTTAATTCAGAGCTTTCTAACGGGGATAGAATTCTTTTGGAAACCAACCAGGAAACATATTACAGTAGCTCTTCCGTTTTAACAATCGGAAGACAACCGTCTGCCTTTCCAATGACAACGTGTATGAACGGAACAAAGTCATTAAATGTTTTTGCTACAGGATCAGGGCTTACCTATCAGTGGTATACGAATACGGTAAACAACAACACAACCGGAACATTGATCCCATCCGCAACAAGCAACACTTATATACCTACCAGTGCAATCGCGGGAGATTACTATTATTACGTTGTTGTAACGGATGGATCAATGTCAAGTGTTACCAGTAATGTTTCCGGCTTGGTAACGGTTCAACCCGTATTTACTTCTCCCATTACAGGTTCGACTACCGGAACCGAAAGTGTATTGTTAACCGCTTCGGGTGCTTCATCTTATCTGTGGTCAGGTGGTTTGTCGACAACATCGGCCGCAAATACCTTTATCCAAACAGGAACTTATACGCTCACGGCTACTTCGTCCGATGCTTGTGTTTATTCGACAAGTCAAAATATTACTGTGAACTATTATGGGATTAATAAATACGGCCAGGTTACAGCAGACAGTCTCCAGCAGGTAAATAAGAATGGTGCTATTGCCCATGGGGATGCACTTTCTATTGCTGGAAGAAGTGTTTGTGAAGGGATTTGTAACGATGGTAGTACATCCTCCAGGGCAGGAGCCAGTGCTTACCAGATAAAACTGGATTACCCGGCTTCATCCGACGGATTGTACTGGATTAAAAATCAAAATATCAATGGAGGAACACCGTTCCAGATTTATGCCGATATGACTACAGATGGTGGTGGCTGGACATTGATTATGACCAATTCAAATGCGAATGGCTGGAATTATCCCAATGCTGTTTTAAGAAATGAAGGAAGTCCCAGTGTAGTGACTGATTATTCAATTATCTCCTATGCAGATTACATCAAAAAAAGCAGCAGCGGTTTTCAATACATGATTGATGCAACAACCAGGGGGGCTTGGGGCGGAATCTGGACAGCAAATGATACTTATAGTTTTGTGAGTAATTCAAATGGAAATACCAACATCACCTTAAATACAAAATTTGGAACCTGGAATTATTGTGGCAGTGGAGTGGAGGAACGAATGCCTTATTACAGCAATAACAACGGAATTGTTACAACTAGTGGGGATCCAAACGGTGATTGGTGGGGTACGTTAGTCACAGGACAGATTTGGACACCAGCTCCTTGGATGGCATGTGATGGAAATGGGAATCCGGGTATCATTTGGTATTGGGTGAGATGATTTTTTAGATTCAAGACTAAAAGATATAAGATTTTAAGACTCAATTCAGGTAAATTGAGAGAGTATTTCTTCAGATTTGCATGATCTTAAAATCCTATTGACTTTCACTGATGATAATCCTGTTTTTGAGTCTTTTTTCTTTAAATTTTATGTCTTTGAGCTAAGAGGTCTTATATCTTGAAGTCTTAAATCCCAATTAACAATTCACCCCAAAAAAATAACCATACAACACTGAAAGAAGTTGTAAACCTGTTTAAATAGCGGTTTGCAACTTTTTTTTTATGCAGAAATTAAGCCAGTGTAACTTTGATGTTAATCAAATATCAACAGGTACACAAACGGTTTATTGGTAATGAAAAATTATTTTTTTGTTTTACTTTTTTTAATTCCGGTCGAGTCAATAAAAGCTGCAAATTATTACATCAATGATGCGACTTATAATGCAAGCGATCTCTACACAACAGCTGTCGGAAATAATTCAAACAATGGCACTTCAGCCTCAACACCGAAAGCAACTTTTGCAAATCTTTGGGCAACATATGGACCTTCCGGAACGAATGTGATTACAAATGGAGATGTAATTTATGTGGATGCAGGAACTTATACCAGTGCAAGTGCTGTAGCCGGAACATGTAATTGCGGTTTTAATTTCACCAAAACCATTACCATTCAAGGAGCAGGACAAACAAAAACCATTTTCGATAATAATTATGTTGGAATAGCAGGAAGCTATTATTTTGCAAATATTACTGCCGGTGTAACCATAAAGGATATTCAATTCACACATTATGCCTCCAACCAAAATGGTCAGGCACTCCAAATCTCAGCAACTGGATCACCGGGAGTAACCTTAACGAATGTCAGAACAAATGCCAACGGAGGAAGTAGTAAATATGCTGCCATTTATATCGGTTCGAGTTCTAATGTTACGATCTCAGGTGGAGGATCATTTTGTAACGGAGACGCTAGTCATAATGCAGCAGGTGGAATTGATATAGTCGGAACTTCCATCGTTGTAAATATTTCGAATGTGTCATTTGCGGATAATTACAAAAGTTCGGCAGCTTCAATTATTCATGGTGCAGCTTTATCGATTACGGGAGCAAATTCAACAACTGATGTTACATTGTCTCATTGTCTTTTTCATGGCAATCAAACGGATTATGATGGATCAAGTGGAGCTGCTATTTATGCGACTTCCGGAGATTTAGTATTGACGGATTGCGTTCTTGAAAATAATGACACGTATGAAAACAGTGTGAAATACGGAGGAGCTGCTTATTTTACGGGCGGAACCCAGCAATTCACAAGAGTATTAATCAAAAATAATACTAATTCAGGAGGGAGTACGTATGGAACTGTATCTGTAAATGGTGGTGCATTAACGCTCACTGATAGCTATTTTTCAGGGAATACATCGGATCGTGGAAAAGATATTTATTGTAAATCAGGATCCATTACAGCTACTAATACAACGTTCGGATCATCTGCAAATCAAATTGCTACATATGGTGGAACGATCACCATTACAAATTGCGGAACTCCTACAGATCAATATTCAAGCGGTACGTTTACCAATAATGGCGGGTCTCCTTCAGCATTTACAAATCCTACTGTACCATCTTATTCAGGGTCGTGTTCCGGGATAATTGTTGGTTTACCAATTGATTTGACACTTTTTGAAGCAAAGCGAATCAATAATCAGGTTGAAATTTACTGGTCAACTTTAACCGAAATGAATAACGATTATTTTTTGCTTGAGAAATCCATAGATGGAATTAATTGGTTTGAGATCAATCATGTGAGTGGAAATGGAAATTCGCATACTGAAATTCACTATCAAATGACTGATACAGGAATAATGGCTGATGTTGTTTACTACAAATTAACACAAGTTGATTTCAATGGAAAAAAAAATAGTTATGCACCCATTTCTGTTCGTTTTCCAGCACATTCAGAATCTTTTTTCTATGTAAATATGTTGGGTCAAACCGTAGATTTTGAAGTTGCTCCATCCGGTATTTATTTGAAATATTTTGACAATGGGACTTCAGCGAAAGTTGTAAAATGAGAAGAATCATTTTTTACTTACATTAAAAATCAGTATCTTAAATTGGGTTTTGTATATTCTTAACTGGCAGTGTAGAATTTTCCCAAAAGGTGTTTATTATGTCGATTACTCATTTTTATAGGGTTTTGTTATGCATGGTTTTTATTTATTTCTCCATGAGAAATGTCAATGCTGCAAACTACTATATCAACGATGGCACATACAACGGAAGTGATGTCTACACAACTGCAGTTGGAAATAATGCGAATAATGGAACTGCTGCTGCTACACCTAAAGCAACACTTGCAAATTTATGGGCGACCTACGGCCCGGCAGGGACAAACGTTATAGCAAACGGAGATGTCATTTATGTAGATGCAGGAACATACACTAGTGCTAGTTCTGCAGTAGGAACCTGCAATTGCGGATTTACTTTTAATGTTTCTATTACTATTCAGGTTGCGGGAGAATTCAAAACAATTTTTGATAATAATTACGTGGGAATTGCAGGGAGTTATTATTTCGCAAACATTACAGCCAGTGTCACCCTAAAAAAACTTCAACTCAAACGATACGCATCGAATCAAAATGGGCAGGCAGTTCAAATTTCAGGTACAGGAGCTCCCGGGGCAACATTGGATCATGTAATTACAAATAACAATGGAGGTTCAAGTAAATATGCACCCATCTATATCGGTTCAAATTCTACAGTTACTATCACTGGAGGTGGATCTTTTTGCAATGGTGATGCCGGACATAATGCTTCAGGAGGAATTGATATTCTGGGCACTTCAATAACAGTAACCATTACCAATCATGTTTTTATTGGGAATTACAAAAGTTCGGCGGCGGCAATTCTCAACGGTGCAGCTTTGACAATTACAGGAGGAAATGGAACGACAAGTGTTTCAGCCAGCAATTGCCTTTTCAGCGGAAATCAAACCGATGAAGATGGGGCGAGTGGAGCAGCAATTTATGCAAATTCAGGAGCATTAACCTTAACAGATTGTATTCTGGAATTGAATGATACGTATGAATTGAGCACAAAATATGGTGGTGCGGCTTATTTTTCAGGAGGCACACAACAATTCACAAGAGTGTTGGTTCGTAACAATACCAATTCAGGAGGAAGTACATACGGAACAGTCTCAGTTAATGGGGGAGCCTTAACACTGACCAACTGCTATTTTTCAGGAAATACTTCCGACTGGGGAAAAGATGTGTATTGCAAAGCTGGCTCAATAACTGCAACAAATACGACCTTTGGATCAGCCGCCAATCAAATGGCAACATACGGTGGTACAATTGATATTACCAATTGTGGAACTCCAACTGATCAGTATTCGAGTGGGACATACACTGATCATGGAGGGGCAGCACCGTCGTTTACAACGCCAACAGTACCAACTTATACAGGAACTTGTGGTAGTTCAAACATTGCTTTGCCAATCAGTTTGATTTCTTTCAGTGGTAAAAAAGAGGGTAGGTACAATATGCTGAAATGGGTTACAGGCTCTGAACTCGATAATGAATTCTTTATTCTTGAAAAAACGGTGGATGGAGTAAATTATGTCAATGTCGAAAAAAAAGAAGGTGCAGGAACCTCAAATGAAATGGTAGACTATGAAGTAATGGATTATAATGTTGAACCCGTGTTGAATTATTATCGATTGAAACAAATTGATTTCAATGGGAAATCAACCTATTCGGAATTGATCTCCATTAATAATGCCGAAGCTAGAGAAAAAGAAGTTGTTTCAATCACTAATCTTCTTGGCCAGGAAGTAAACGAACAATTCAGGGGATTTATCATTATTACTTATTCCGACGGTTCATCCCTGAAAATGATTCGCTGACATCCTATTTTTTCATTCTCTTCACTTTTCAAAGATTACATAAAGGTAAAACAACTACTTTTATTGGAAAGGAAAAGAACATGAGTAAAGAACATCATTACGAACTTCAGATCAAGTGGACTGGAAATCGTGGCACAGGTACTTCCGGTTATAAAGAATATGATCGAAGTCATTCCATTTTGGTAAACGGAAAAGTTGAAATTTTAGCTTCGTCAGACGCCCCTTTTATGGGAGATATTACCAAACACAATCCCGAAGATTTATTGGTCGCATCAATTTCTTCCTGTCACATGCTTTGGTACCTGCATTTATGTGCTGATGCAGGAATTATTGTTGTGGATTATGTGGACAATCCAACAGGGATTTTAGAACAAGTTGCCGATGGAAGCGGAAAATTCACCCAAGTTGTTCTTCATCCGATGGTCACAGTAACGGATGCTTCTATGTTGGCAAAAGCAGTCGAATTACACACCAAAGCGCATCATTATTGTTTCATAGCAAATTCCGTTAATTTTGACGTTTACTGCGAACCTACGAGTGTTGTTGCCTAGAACTTATTATCTTTAAGTCCCAATAAAACGATTCATTATGGCATTTTTTCAAAAAGAATTTTTAGACTTTTTTATCGAACTCGCACCCAATAACCACAAAGACTGGTTCGATCTGAACCGGAAGCGTTATGAGAATTTTGTAAAAGATCCTTTCAAACAATTTGTAGAACATCTGATTCGAAAAATGGCGGAAAAAGATCCGGCTTTCAAAGAACTGGAAGCAAAGGATTGTATTTTCAGAATCAATCGCGATATCCGTTTTTCAGCTGATAAAACACCCTATAAAATGAATGTATCAGCAGTAATTGCTCCCGAAGGAAAGAAAAGCAAGGCAGTAAATGGTGTTTATTTTGAGTTGGGACCCGAACATTTGAGAGTCTACGGAGGTGTTTATGAAATTGATAAAGATGATTTATTGACTGTTCGTGAAGGAATAGCCAAGGATGTAAAGAAGTTTCAAAAAGCCTATTCTGATCCTAAATTCAAAAAAGTATTCGGCGAAATCTTGGGAGATAAGAATAAAATAATCCCGAAAGATTTGCAGGAAGCAGCTCAAAAAGAACCATTGATATTCAATAAACAATGGTATTTTTACACGCAGTTCGAACCGGAAACAATCCTTGCTGACAATCTAGATGAATTGATTCTGGATTGTTACGAAGCAGGTAAACCGGTAGAGCAGTTTTTTAATGAATTGATAAAAAGATAACTATGTTAAAACGATTATTTTTTATTGGAGCAATCCTTAGCACAACCTTCACTTTTGCACAGAAAAAAGAATTGAGCCTGAGTGACGCTGTTATGCAGCAATACAGAATGTTTGCGCCAGAAACGATGCCTTTCTTTCAGTGGATTCCAAACACATCAGAGTTTACCTACATCGATGGATATAAAAAATTGATGAAAGCTTCGGTAAAGGATACCACAAAGCGACAACTATTCACCATTGAAGAAGTCAACAAGATCTTAGATTCAAAATTACAATGGTTTTCCGGTTTCGAATGGAAAAATCAAACGACTTTTTACCTGAATGACGGTGCAAACTATTACAGTTTTGATGTGTCAACAAAGACCGGTAAGAAGTTAATTGCTTTGGATGAAAATGCTGAAAATTCGACCTTCAACCAAGCGACTGAAAAAATGGCCTATACGATTGAAAACAATTTATGGGTCACTGATGCTGCCGGAAAGAAAATGGCCATTACACAGATCACGGATAAAAATATCGTTTCGGGACAAACCTATGCCAGAAGTGAGTTTGGAATTCATGGTGGAATTTTCTGGTCACCGAAAGGAACATTGTTGGCTTTTGCTCAAAAAGATGAAACGGATGTACACGATTATCCATTGTTAGACATTACACCGACACCGGGTGAATTGCATTCGATTAAATATCCGATGACAGGACAAAAATCAGAGAAATCGAAAATCGGAATCTACAATTTTGCAACAGGAACAACAGTTTTTATCGCGCCGCAAGGTAAACCGGATGACTATCTGACGAACGTTTGCTGGACACCCGATGAAAAATTCATTTTGATTGCAGAAGTAAACCGTGAACAAAATCACATGTGGCTGAATAAATACGATGCAGCTACAGGGAAGTTGATCAAGACATTGTTTGAAGAAACAAATGATAAATGGGTTGAACCTGAACATCCTGCATTTTTCCCAAGTGAAACGTCCAATAATTTTGTTTGGATCAGTGAAAGAGATGGATTCAATAATTTGTACTTCTACGATATTGAAGGAACATTGATCAAACAGTTGACTGCAAATAAATTTGTGGTGAAAGACATTTTAACCGCTGTCAATAAAAGTTCGGAAATTGTGTTTTCAGCAACGGGTGATAGTCCGCTCAACACGATGTACTACACGGTTAATATGAAAGGAACTCAACGTTTATTGACAACCGTTCCCGGATCACATACCGTTTACATCAATAGCGCTGGAAATTGGATTTTTGATGAATATTCCAGTCACACCATTCCTTCACGTTCTGTTTTGTATACATACAGAGGAGAAGGATTCATAGAATTGAAACTGGCGAAAAACAAATTGGCAGATTACAAAATCGGGACTTCTGAAATCAGTACGATTAAAAGTGCTAATGGAATGGATTTATACACCCGATTGATCAAGCCGAGCAATTTCGATCCGGCAAAAAAATATCCAGTACTCGTATATGTATACGGAGGACCACATGCGCAATTAGTGACGAATGAATGGTTGGACGGAGCTAATTTATGGATGTACTGGATGGCCGAACAAGGTTATTTGGTGTACACTTTGGATAATAGAGGTTCAGCAGAAAGAGGGTTTGAATTTGAAAGCGGTATTCACCGTCAGTGTGGAACGATTGAAATGGAAGATCAAATCGCTGGTGTGAATTATTTGAAATCACTTCCTTATGTAGATGGAAATCGTTTGGCAGTTCACGGTTGGTCCTATGGAGGATTCATGACAACTTCGTTGGCTTTACGTTACCCTGATGTGTTCAAAGTGGCAGTAGCAGGCGGACCTGTAACCGACTGGAAATATTATGAAATCATGTACGGTGAACGTTACATGGACAAACCGGATGAAAACCCGGAAGGATACAAACAAGCAAGTTTGATGACTCACGCTTCGAAATTGAAAGCTGAATTATTGTTGATTCACGGAACGAATGACGATGTGGTTGTGATGCAGCATAATTTTGCTTTGGTGAAAAAATTCGTCGAGTTGGGCATCCAAATGGATTTCTTTCCATACCCGATGCACCCGCACAATGTAGGAGGGAAAGACAGAGTTCATTTAATGACGAAAGTATTGAATTACGTAATTGAGAATAACAAGTAACTAGGCATTAGGCAATAGTTGTTAGTAATGCATCTAATGGCTATTGCCTGATCACTAATCACTAAAAAATATGGATACCTTACAACAACTAAGTTTCGAAGAACAACGCGTTTTGGGTTCTTTGATTGAAAAAAGTAAAACAACACCGGATTATTATCCTTTGACCTTGAATGCCTTGGTGACGGCTTGTAACCAGAAATCAGCACGAAATCCTGTAGTGGAATTCGATGAGGAAACGGTCGTATTAGCCTTGGATTCTTTGAAGAAAAAAGGTTTGACAGGTAATGTTATAAGCAGTGGAATGCGTGCTTTGAAGTACAGGCATAATTTGTCAGTTGCACATCCTTTGGATCCGGCTGAAACATCGGTTTTGTGCTTGTTATTTTTGAGAGGCCCGCTTACTGCCGGAGAGATCAATTCCAATTCTGGACGATTGCACGACTTTGAATCCTTGACTGAAGTACAGGAAACATTGGAAAATCTTACCAAATACGATACGCCTTATGTGACACAACTTCCCAAAAGACCGGGACAAAAAGAAGCACGTTATTGTCATTTGTTCGGTCCTATTCCTGAAATAGACGAAAACGATTTTTCAGGAGAACCAGTTCGTAAGAATGTGGGACAATTAGAAGAACGGTTAGCGAAAGTTGAGACGGAATTGGCGGAGTTAAAGGCGGCTTTTGATAAGTTAAAGGCGGAGTTGAGTTGAATAAGGATAATTTAAAAACTCACTTCTCATCGTTGAGATTAAAAGTTTAACTTCCTCATTTACCTGAGTAAACTCCGGATTTAAATTTTAATTTCGCCTCGATAATTGAGTTTTTAAAAATATCCTCAAAGTATTTTTCAAGAATACTGATTTTTCTCAAAACTCACTTTCATTCAGCTTTCGCTCCATTTTCTTTTGCAATCTCAATCCAATGCTCAACTAAACTTTGAGGATTAGCTCCTACACTTCTTGCCAGATACAATGTAATTGCCATGATCAAAACAGATGCTTCATGCCACTCCTGAAACGTTTGAAGTCCACCGAATTGTTCTTGTGCTTTTGATTGGAGTAGGTCGTTATGAGTTTGGATAAATGAAACAGGATTGTCAATGTTAATTTCCGGAAGCATCAACGCATCCATCCATTCTTTTCCAATTCGATTGGCGAGTTTTTCGATGGATTCATTGCCCATTTCTCGCCAGGTTTTTAATGTTTTTGTATCACCTGATTCGGAAAGTCCTGTATCAAGGAGTAACGCAAAAGCAACATCTGCTAAGTTTTGCATCAACTCTAAATATTCATCCTGAGCTGTTTCAAAAGCATTGGTTTCTTGTCCTGCAAGGTATTCACCGACGCTTAATTGAGGTAATTCAGAAACAGTAGGACAACCATTTAAACAGGGAAACTCCTTTCCTTCAAATATATAATTGACCTCTTCACTTTGGATTTGTCGTCCGAGCGGATACAAGCGACAAGCCAGAGGACGTCCCACATGCACACTGCACCCAAAGTTTTCAATGTACTGGCTGCAGGCACTTTTTCCAGATGCATCTTTTACACCATTAAATTTCAGATGAATTCCTCCCAGTTCACAATACAAATCCCGAAATTGGCCTGGAGTTATTTTTTTCTCTTTCGAAATGCTGCGTAATTCCCAAGGATTAAGATGTACTAATTTCCCGTGACAACAGGTTCCTGTTCGTGTACAGGTAAGCGGTAATTTATCTTCAAGACGGAGTTTTGTTGAAATAATCATTGGTTGTCCTCTTGTATCTTTCCCTCAGAAAGTGAGCTTTTTTTGTTTAATTTTTTTTGTTCACGAATGATATTTAACACATCATCAAGGTTCATTTTTATCATTACTGATGGGATGAATGTTGGTGTTCCCATCATTCGACAGTTTAATTTCATCCAATATCGACTCATCAGATTGACTTGATCGTAGATTTCTTGATCGTTTTTTAGATCAACTGAAATCATCTTTTGTTTGTTGATTGTTATAATATTTAAAGATTTGATATTTTCCCAACGAATTAAATATCCTCCACCTATGTGAGAGTTGTTTATTATTCCGAAAGAATTTAGTACTAAAGCAGATTTTCCTGTCAATAAATTGTAGAACATCAGAATTCCACCAAATCCAAAAAAAATAATTCCAATTATACCAATAAGTTGTATGAATTCAGATGAGTACCTTGAACTTTTTAAGTGACCATTCATCGCTAAATAAGATGCATAGTCAAATATGAAAGAAACCATCAGTAATCCAACTTGTTTCAATTTATTCTTTTTTATGACGATTTCATTTTGGCTCATCTCTGATTTAATGCTTTGCGAAAGTAATGAATATTAAGAAAAGAGTGATGGACATATTAACTATACCAAGTTTTGAGAAATCTAAGATAATTAGATAGTCTTAGTTTGTGAATAATATTTCCCCTTTAAAAAACCTTTTTGCCTTTACCTGTCGTTATCAAACTCAATAAACTTTGCTGGATAAGCTGACTCCAACCATTTGAACATGCCCCATAACATTCGATAGAAGGGATTAATCCTTCATGTGTGAAACTTAGCTGTGTTTGGTTGTTTACTTCACTAATTTCAAAACTGATTTTCGTTCCTGTCCATTCACTTTTATCTTTTGTGAAATTCAGTTTACTATCCGTGACCAACCAAACAACTTTTTCGTTTGGAATCACTTCCACCAATCTTTGTTTTGAATAATGAAATTCTGCCATTCGATAGGTAAATTCATCATTGAGTTGGCTGGTGTTACCTTCAATTTCTCCCTGCCACCATCCCCGGACATTGTTGATCGCATTGAATACTTCCTCAGGTGTTTGACTCACTAAAAGAGTTGTACTAAAATCATTCTTCTCCATTTATTTGGCTTTATTGTTTAAAAGGGTTTCCAATTTTTTGAGTTTACCTGCCCAGAATTGATCAAAGTAGTTGATGAAATTCTGTAGTTCGTCAAAGCCATCCTTTTTCAATGTACAATGCCGTTCTCTACCAATATCAGTTATGGTAATAAAACCTGCATTGTACATTATTTTGATGTGCTTTGAGACAGCCGGACGACTCATGTCAAAATTTTCTGCCAACGCATTGATCGTCATACTGTCTTTGGAGAGTAGCTGCATCATTTGCCTGCGACTCGGATCAGCAATGACTTGAAATGCGTCGAATGTCTGTGGTGTCATTTTTCAACTTTGTTAACAAGTCCTTCCAATTTCTCAGCACATTTGTTCCAACCATTTTCATGCATAATCAGATCTTCCAAAGCTGTGAAACCGTTATGCACAAGTTGTAGTTCCGTTCCATTTTCCTTCGGAAGCAGCGTCCACATCACTTTTGAAACGAAAGGCTTTTTTGTTTCAACTGAATTGGTTTGCCATGTATACGTAAGTTTTGTACACGGCTCTACTTCGAGTACTTCGCAAAAGCAGGTGTTATTGCAGAAGAATTGAAATTTATGACCTACGACTGGTTGAAAATCGTTTGGCATCAACCATTGTTCCAATAGTTCTGATTTAGTTAAATAGTCCCAAACATCTTGCGGGGATTGGCTGTAAAACCATGTGTGTTTAATTTCTTTTTGCATAATATGTAACTTTTAAGTTATGCAAATATATATGTAACTTTTGAGTTACGCAATTTATTCTGAAATATTTTTTTGGAATGAGTAATTATTATTTAGAAACCTTAATGATTAATCTTGATAAGGCGATTAGCCAGGTAAAACCAAAAATGATACTCAGTCGTTGGAAAACTCCGGCAAAGTCAACAAATAGGAGCGTCTGTTTAAAGCCAACAGCGGCAAGAAAAAAAGCCGATAACATTCCGATTACTGAAACCAGCGTAAAGCTTGCCCATTTTTGGTTATTGAATTCGCTAAATCTGTTTCTCATTTTGAAACAAGCGATCGGCAAACAAACAAAAACAAAAATGGAAAAGAAATCATGAAGGTGTCCGGTAATGGTAAATTGAGCAATTTTAAGAGGCGCATTCATTGGATAACCATAAATGGGGTCAGAGGAACAAAATCCAGCCCCGATCAATCCCAGAGCGACAGCACCAAACAATCTTGATGTCCAAAGAGAATTTTTTAGGAGGGGAGTGGCTCTGCGAAAACCAATTGCAAAAAGAAAAATCAATGAACCCGAAATCAAGAAATTGATTCTTTGAATCCAGCCAAATTCTCCGATCGACAAAGAACTAATTGGAAATTTTAGAGGAGAGTAAGCAGCTCTCAATTGTCCCTGAATTAAAAACAAAACGATGAATAAAATACAACCCAGTTGACCACAGATCAAAAGCCATTTTGTTGTTTTATCGATTCCGTTGTTGAGTGTCATTTTATTTTTTATATAATTATACGCACCTATCCCTATTGTGGATTATTTATATGTTATTCTTATATTGGTAGTTCAAAAAATGAATTATGAAGGATGAAGATTT
>CAIUKX010000226.1 GCA_903899795.1 uncultured Flavobacteriales bacterium | reverse complement strand
ACCTTCATAAGTCAACACCGATTCCAGGTTCGCCATGTGTCGCATCATTGAGAATTCGCTTGTGATACCCATAGCTCCGTGTATCTGACGAGCTTCTCTGGCAATGTTCAATGCAATTTCACAATTGTTACGTTTTGCCATTGAAATTTGAGCTGAAGTAGCTTTTCCTTCATTTCTCAATTGGCCTAAACGCAATGTCAATAATTGAGCTTTAGTGATTTCAGTAATCATTTCAGCCAATTTCTTTTGTTGCAATTGGAAAGCCCCGATCGGAACACCGAATTGAGTTCTTTCTTTGCAATATCTTAATGCCTGATCGTAACAGTCCATAGCAGCACCTAAAGCACCCCATGCGATTCCGAAACGAGCAGAATCCAAACAACTTAAAGGAGCACCTAAACCTGTTCTTCCTGGTAATAGATTTGATTTTGGAACTTTTACATTCACGAAAATCAACTCACCAGTTGCAGAAGCTCTCAACGACAATTTTCCATGCATTTCAGGAGTAGAAAAACCTTCCATTCCTCTTTCAACTACAAGACCGTGAATTCTTCCGCTTTCATCTTTTGCCCATACCACAGCGATATCAGCAAAGGGAGCATTGGAAATCCACATTTTAGCACCGTTCAGAATAACGTGATCACCCGCATCTTTGAAGTTGGTTACCATTCCACCCGGATTAGATCCATGATCTGGTTCCGTTAAACCGAAACAACCCATCATTTCACCAGTAGCCAGTTTCGGCAAATATTTTTGTTTTTGCTCTTCAGATCCATACTTCCAAATCGGATACATTACAAGCGAACTTTGAACCGAAGCAGTTGATCTCAAACCAGAATCACATCGTTCCAATTCCTGCATGATCAGTCCATACGAAATTTGGTCCAATCCCGGTCCACCGTATTCTTCCGGAATATAAGGTCCGAACGCTCCGATTTCACCTAGACCACCTAGAATATGCATCGGAAAAGTTGCCTTTTCGTAATGTTCGTCGATGATCGGGGAAACTTCTTTCTTTACCCATGCGCGCGCAGCGTCACGGATCATTTTGTGCTCTTCCGTAAGCAAGTCATCCATGTTGTAATAATCAGGATGCACGTATAAATCTGTTGCCATATTTAAAGTTTCAAAGTATTAGAAAGTGCGAAAATAATTCTTTTTTTTTGTGATCAGGGAATTATTCATCAATTTGGATGTTAACTTTGTCTCATAAAGGAATTAATATTTGTTCATTTTGGCAGTTTTTGCATTACAAATTTTCGGGGATTCAGTTACAAACAGTGTAGATACATTTGCTCTATTTTCCAGACAAAGCACTCTATCTCATTTGGTTGTGCCTTTGGTTGTTGTTTCTTTTGTAATGATCACGTTTGCAAAATTCCAGAACAATTCCATCTTTCGATCTTTGTTAAAATTATTGTTAGCAAATAAGAATTTTGAACAAATTTTAAAAGAAGATCTGAAATTATCCTCTTCAGGATCCGTTGCATTAGTTCTAAATTATTTTTTTATTATTTCTACGTGTGCTTTTTTAAGTATTCAAGCTTCTGTGAAAGGAGTTAGTATTCCTTTTTCGATAATTGTAGCTTTAGCAATTCCGGCAGGTGTGTTTATTCTTCAGTTGGCCAGTTTATGGATTATTGGATTGGTGACCAGAGAGATGAAACTTATCGTTGTTCCTCTGCTTCAGACAATTGTCATTATCGAATTTGTCGGATTTATATTGTTCTTTTTGGCGTTGGTGTGGGTATTGAATCCGCAATTCTCCAGTTATTTTCTTTTGACATTTGAAATCGTCTTAACATTTGGGTTTCTCATTCGATTTTTTAAAAGCCTTTTTTCAGTTTTACGAAAGGGTGTATCGTGGTATTATATTATTTTGTATTTTTGCACCCTCGAAATTCTACCTTTATTCATAGCTTACTACTATGTTTCTAAGGAATTTCAATGATTGTTGTTGAGTGTTTAATTAATTTACTGAACATTGGCTATTAAAACTATTTTGGTTTCTCAACCAAAACCGGAGGGTGATAAATCACCGTATTACGATTTGGCAGAAAAATATAAACTGAAAATTGATTTCAGACCGTTTATACGTGTTGAAGGTATAAGTGCGCAAGAGTTTAGATCTCAACGTGTAAATATTCCGGAGCATACTGCTATTATTTTAACTTCAAAAGCTGCAATCGATCATTTTTTTAGAATAGCAGAAGAAATTCGATTTACCGTTCCTGATACAATGAAGTATTTTTGTATTTCTGAGGCGGTTGCCTACTATCTTCAAAAGTATGTCAGCTATAGAAAAAGAAAAATTTTCTTTGGTAAACAGACAATAGAAGATTTAGTTGAAGTGATGAAAAAACACAAGAAAGAAAAATTTCTTCTTCCTTGTACAGATATTCTTCGTGATAAAATACCGGAAACTCTTGAACAACAGCATATTCCTTTTACAAAAGCGACATTGTACAGAACGGTTGCTTCTGATTTATCTGATTTGGAAGATGTATATTACGATATGTTGGTGTTTTTCAGTCCAGGTGGAATTGAGTCATTAATGAAGAATTTCCCGGATTTCAAGCAGAACAATACTTCAATTGCTGCTTTTGGACCAACAACAGCTAATGCGGTGATCAAAAATAACCTTAGATTGGATGTTCATGCTCCAATGCCTAATGCACCGTCTATGACTGCTGCAATCGAATTGTATGTCAAAGAACAGTTGAAAAAGAAATAGATAGAATATATCATTCAATATTTAAGGCGGTTCCAATATTCTGGTAACCGCCTTTTTTATTCTAGTTATTGTGTAGAGGTTCAATAATAGAGCAATAATCAATGGTTTTTTTCTTCATCACCTATTTTATCATTTGTATATTTTTCATTCTCTATTGTTGGTGATTTATTTTGTT
>CAIUKX010000225.1 GCA_903899795.1 uncultured Flavobacteriales bacterium | reverse complement strand
GGCAGGTATATTTTGTTCGATGTAAAAACCTATGATTTAGCTGCCAATAAAGGGAATAATGACTTGTTCATATACGACACACGCTGGAATAAAGTAAAACAAATTACAGCAACACCGTTTTCAGAAATGGAAGCGCAATGGGGAAAAAATAACACCATTTGGTTCTTATCAACCGAAACTGACGGACTTCAGGTTTGGAAAATGAACAATGTCGGTGAAGAAAAAATGAAAATGTCGAACTTTACAAATATCGAATTGGAAGGTTTTAAAATTTCTCCTGATGAAAAAATCATCGTTACCATTGAAGCGGTGAAAACCGCACAAACCTTACAAGACAAATATCCCGATCTTCCGAAAGCAAATGCAAGAATCGAAGAAGACTTAATGTACCGACACTGGGATCATTACTCCGATTTCAAATCACGCCACTTATTCGTTCATTCCGTTACAGAAAAAAATATCGCTTCGGAAGGCACAGATTTACTCAAAGGTGAAGTTTATGATGGAATCCTACCACCTCATGGTGGATCCGAACAATTTTGCTTTTCTCAAGATAGTAAATCCATAATCTATACTTCAAAAAAATTGGCTGGTAAAAAATTTGCCGAGACTACCAATTCAGCCTTGTATGAATACATGATTGAATCAAAATCCACACGTAATTTAACTCAGGATTACAAAGGATATGATGTGAATCCTTCTTTTTCATCGGATGGAAAAAATATGGCTTGGTTGAGCATGGCCGTGGATGGATTTGAATCTGCTAAAAACGATATTATCCTGAGAGATGTTAATACAGGAAAGGATATTAATCTGACGAAAAATCAAGATATATCCGTTACCGATTTTCAATGGCATCCATCCGGAAAATTCATTTATTATATCGCTGCCATCAATGGGACAAAACAAATTTTTGAAATTACCCTCGAAAACAACACACATCGGCAGGTAACGAATGGCCAATTCGATTATTTGAGTCTGGCGATTACCAATGATGAAATTATTTCAGGCCGTCAATCCATGGTTGATCCTACAGAATTATTTACTGTAAACATTAAAAAATCAAAGGTAAAACAAATCACAGAATTCAACGACGAAATCATGAAAGGGATTGATAAACCTACCGTTCAGGAAAGATGGGTTGAAACATCTGATGGTAAAAAAATGCTGGTTTGGATGGTGCTTCCTCCAAATTTTGATGCCAGCAAAAAATATCCAGCATTACTCTATTGCCAAGGTGGGCCTCAAAGTCCAGTAAGCCAATTTTTCTCTTACCGCTGGAATTTGATGACAATGGCTTCAAAGGGATACATTGTTGTCGCTCCAAACCGTAGGGGTTTACCAGGGTTTGGACAAGAATGGAATGATGCGATTTCAAAAGATTGGGGAGGGCAGGCCATGCGTGACTACCTTGCTGCCATCGACAATGCCGCCAATGAACCCTACGTAGATGAAACCCGCTTAGGAGCAATCGGTGCATCTTATGGAGGATATTCCGTTTACTATTTAGCCGGAATCCATGAAAACCGTTTCAAAACATTTGTAGCACATTGCGGATTGTTCAACTTGGAAAGCTGGTACGGAACTACAGAAGAATTATTTTTTGCAAATTACGATATTGGCGGTCCATATTGGCTGGAAAAAAACAAAGTATATTATGAGAAAAACAGCCCTCATAACTTTGTCGCAAATTGGAATACTCCGATCCTTGTGATTCATGGAGAGAAAGATTACAGAGTTCCTGAAAGTGAAGGAATGCAAGCTTTTCAAGTTGCACAAATCAAAGGACTACGCAGCAAATATTTACACTTCCCGGAAGAAGGGCATTGGATTACAAGTCCACAAAACGGTGTGTTGTGGTACCGTGAATTTTTCGAATGGCTGGCAACCGATCTTCATCCAAAATAGAATTCAAAACACTAAATTATATTTTAAGATTTATTGTGATTTTAGCATTTAAATGCACTTATCCATAAGCATATTTGATTAACTTTGCCTCTTTACTTAGTTTTCGAATAATAAAAATATGTGGCATAAATTTGCAAGTTTAATATTAAAAAATCGGTTATTCATACTGGCAATTATTACCATTTTAACCGTTTTTTTCGGGTATTATGCAGTAACTTCACTCAAAATCGACAACAGATATGGTAATACATTACCTGAAGAATCACAGGCTCAATCTGACTATTTAAAATTCAAAGAAGAATTCGGGGAAGATGGATCAACATTGGTATTAGCTGTACAAACAGATTCACTTTACACACAAGAAAATTTCTCTAAATGGAAGGAATTAGGAGATTCTATTTTACAATACGATGGAGTTCAAAGTGTCATTTCTGAAGCTACTCTTTTCACCATTCGAAATAACATTAAAGAAAATAGATTCGAAGTTAAACGCATATTTTCTGATGTCACTTTCCAAGAAAAAACGATCGATTCGATTGAACGGGAAATCAAACACAATCCGATCTATAAAAACTTATTGTATAATGACTCTACCAATGTCTCTTTGATATTGATTGGTATGAATGAGAAGTTTTTAGCTGATAAGAAAAAATCACAAGTCGTAGTTAAAATTGAAGCTCTGGCACAGAAATATGAAAAATATTTCGGACAGGTTCACTTCGCAGGACTTCCACATATGCGTGTCATAGTCGGGAAGCGGATTATACAGGAAATGTATATTTTCCTAGCACTTTCTGTTCTTGCTTCATCACTTTTACTCTACATTTTCTTCCGATCATTCAGAGTAGTTATACAATGTAATATTGTAGTATTTGTATCTGTAATTTGGGCTCTCGGAAGCATCGGTTTATTAGGTTTCAGTCTCTCGATCATGATGGCTTTGATTCCACCACTGATGATTGTAATCGGTGTACCAAACTGTGTATTCCTAATCACGCGATATCATCAGGAAGTCGTCAAACATGGCAATAAAATCAAGGCATTGTATACCATGATCCGAAGAATCGGAGCAGTTACCTTCCTGACTAATTTAACAACTGCTGTTGGTTTTTGTACCTTTACAAGTTCAGATAAATTGGCTGAATTCGGAATTATTTCATCACTGAATATCATGGTGGTTTTCGTACTTTCCATTTGTATCATCCCGATCATGGCTTCGTACTCCAAAATCCCGAAAGAACGACATCTGAAACACCTTTCAAGAGTCTATTCACAAGGATTTATTGAGAAAATTGTTTACTTGGTATCTTACAAACGAGCTTGGATTTATTTCGGTTCTGTGGTAATGCTTGTAGTAAGTATTTGGGGAATGACCAAGATTCAGGCAACAGGGAATATCACTGGTGATTTACCAAAAGATGATCCAATTTTAAAAGACCTTCAATTTGTTGAAAAGAGCTTCGGTGGTGCAATTCCGTTCGAGATGACCATTAATTACAAACAGCCAGGTCGTCTGTTCAAACAGGAAACATTGTATAAAGTACAGGCAATTCAAGATGCTTTTGCACAAGACACCTTATTCTCTAAAACACTTTCCTTAGTGGATTTCATCAAGGTTATCAATATGGCCTATTACTCAAACGATGTAAATCAATACAAAATTATTTCAAATAGAGATAAACTTAGATTGAAACAATACATCGATAAATTTGATTTAAGTAATGCAAACGGAGGAAATTTATCACTGAAAGAATTGGTGGATACTACAACTACTACGCTTCGAATTCGTTCACAAATGAAGGATATTGGATCATACGATGTTGCCACTAAAGTTGATTCATTACGAAATCGAATTGATAGTATTTTGAATCCTGACAAAAAAGATATTGAACGTTTGTATGCTAAAGTAAAGAAAGGACACAAAATGTATATCGATTCCATCATCTATGGATATCCTGCAATTTACAACAGTTTAACAGCTATATTAAGCAAGGGAAATTCCGAAAAGCAACTCGCTTTTGACATGGATCCGGAAAAGATAAAACATTATTTCGACCAAAAAGATTTCCATAAAATGTTGAGGAGAGCAATTGATGAGGAATATTATGATTTAGTTTTCACAGGTACATCTGTTGTTGCCTCTGAAGGGACTAAATACTTATTTATAAACCTAGTACAAAGTCTCGTTTTTGCTATATTATCGATTTCTGCTTTAATGGCTGTTTTGTTCCGTTCCTTACGAATTATTATTATTTCTATGATCCCGAATATTATTCCACTCCTATTTACAGCTGGAATAATGGGATGGTGTAATATTCCTTTGAAACCTTCTACACTATTGGTTTTCGGTATTGCTTTAGGGATAACGGTTGATAATGCCATTCTGTTTTTAGCCAAATACAGGCAGGAGCTAAAACTCCATCAGTGGGATTTAAAGTATTCCATTTTGCTTTCTTTAAGAGAAACAGGATTAGGTATTTTCTATACTTCCGTAATTTTATTTTTCGGATTTATCATGTTTGCTTTCTCTCAATTTGGTGGAACAAAAGCACTGGGAATGCTAGTATCACTTACGATTATGGTAGGTATGGCTACAAATCTAATAATTCTCCCAGCGTTGTTGTTAAGTCTAGAAAGATTAGTAACAACAAAATCATTTGAGGAACCGTTTTTTGACATTTATGACGAAGAAGAAGATATAGAATTGGACAATCTTCAAATTGAAACGTTGGAAAAATTAAATGATTGATTAATTCTCTAAACTCATATTAAAGAGTTTTCAAGTTAAAATCGACTGTATGAAAGGAATAATATTAGCAGGTGGATCAGGAACTCGGTTACATCCTCTTACATTGGCAATCAGTAAGCAATTGATGCCTATCTATGATAAACCTATGATCTATTATCCCCTCTCGACATTGATGAGCGCCGGAATACGTGAAGTATTGATCATTTCTACACCACATGATCTTCCACACTTCGAAAAATTATTAGGAGATGGTTCGAAATTGGGCTGTAAATTCGAGTATGCCGTTCAACCTGAGCCCAATGGACTCGCTCAAGCTTTCGTTATTGGCGAAAAATTTATTGGATCAGATAACGTTGCCCTGATTTTAGGTGATAATATATTTTATGGCGTGGGGATGGGTAATCTCTTGAAAGAAAATGTAGGTGCAAAAGGAGGAGTTGTCTACGCCTACCATGTCAGCGATCCTGAAAGATATGGGGTGGTAGAATTCGATGCGAATATGAATGCCATTTCCATTGAAGAAAAACCAACTGTTCCGAAATCAAACTATGCAGTACCCGGACTATATTTTTACGATAACAGCGTGGTAGAAATTGCTAAAAATCTGGAACCTTCTCATCGTGGAGAATATGAAATTACGGATGTTAATGCGGAATATCTTCGTCGGAATCAATTGAAGGTGTCGATCCTTAACCGTGGAACTGCATGGCTAGATACAGGCACATTCCCTTCTTTGATGCAAGCCGGACAATTTGTTCAAGTGATCGAAGAAAGACAAGGTTTAAAAATTGGATGCATAGAAGAAGTAGCATACCGAAACGGATTTATCTCTAAAGATCAATTGAAAGAATTAGCTAATCCGCTTCTGAAAAGCGGATATGGTACTTATTTAATGGCTTTAGCTACTTCCAAATAATGCAGTCAATAGAAAAGTATTCCGTATTTATCGAAGAGGAGATTAAAAAAACACATTATCCCCTTACACCAAAAAATCTGTATGACCCTCTTCGTTATTTTATGACCCTCGGAGGAAAAAGAATGAGACCCATATTAACATTGATGGGAGCAGAGGCCTTTGGATCCTCAAAAAAAGAAGCATTACCCGCAGCACTGGCTGTAGAATTGTTTCATAATTTTTCATTGATCCATGATGATATTATGGACGAAGCACCGATTCGAAGAGGGAAGGAAACTGTCCATACAAAATGGAATCAAAATATTGCAATTTTATCAGGAGATGTCCTTTTGGTATATGCCTATCAACTGCTTGCTCAACAAAAGGCTGAAGTACTACCTGACCTTTTGAATCTATTCAACACAACTGCTATTGAAGTTTGTGAAGGTCAACAATATGATATGGATTTTGAGACAAAGAAATCCGTTTCAATTACTGAGTACATTGAAATGATCCGTTTGAAAACTTCCGTGTTATTGGGTTGTGCTTTAGAAATGGGAGCAATCATTGCTGGAGCCTCACTATCCGATCGAAAATTAATATATGAATTCGGTCAACAAATCGGAATTGCTTTTCAAATTCAGGATGATATTCTAGACCTGTATGCTGACCCTTCTAAATTTGGGAAACAAGTAGGAGGTGATATCATTTCAAATAAGACAACTTTATTGCTACTGAAAGCTTTTGAATTAGCGGATCCATATCAAAAAGAAAAACTCAATGCAATCCTGCAAGAATCCGATTTCGATCAAAAAATTGCATTAGCGAAACACTTATTTGATGTCCTTAATGTGAGAAATGTTTGCAAAGAAATCATGAATTACCATTATGAACAGGCAAAAACAGCACTTGAAAAAATTCAGATTCCGGCTTCACAAAAAGAACCACTTCTACAGTTAGCAGCTTATTTGATGGAAAGAGAAATATAAATTTCTCAAAGAATTCTACCTTTAATAGCGTTATCAACCATTTCTTCCAAAGTTCGAAACTCGAAATTCAGTCTTTGGCGAATTTTGGAAGCATCATATTCTGTGATATTAAATGCACTTCGGGCTGTTTCCTTAGTAATGGTTGCTTCTTTTTGAGTCACCTTGCTTATGATCCACATCACTCTCCATGTTAATCCTGCCAGCCACGGTTTCACTATAATTGAAGCTCTCTTTTTATCTAGCTTATCAGCTATTTCATCAAACAATGTTTTAAAAAGATGGTTTTCACCTATACATAAAAATCGTTCGTTTACAATGTCACTTTTCGTCAACCGCACCATTAATTCCGCAATATCTCTGGCATCAACAAAAGCATTCGCACCATTTGTGTAAAACTTAAGACCCTTATTTACCGTTCTGAAAATGGTCAATGAACTTTCTTCCCAATTACCGGCTCCAACGATGACACACGGATTAACAATAACAGCATTCAAACCTTCTTCGACACCTCTCCAAACTTCCTTTTCAGCTGAATATTTCGAAATCGAGTAACCGCTCGTCAATGGCGACTGCTTCCATTTACTAACTTCCGAAATAACTTTCTCACCTTCTCCTCCAATAGCAGCAGTCGAACTCACATAACAAAGTTTTTCTACTCCTAATTCAATCGCACAGTTGACAATATTTGCCGTTCCTTGCCTGTTAATTTTCATCATTCGGAAAAAATCTTTCTTTTGAAAAGAAACGATAGCCGCACAATGATAAACTATTGAACAACCTTCCATATATTCGAAAAGCGATTCAACTTCAAGAACATCACCGTTTACCCAGCTGATCTGCTCAAAACGTCGAGTCCCATTTTCAGGATCATAATACTTAAATAATTGGCGAACTCCAGCCAAGCGTTTTTCATCACGATAAAGAGCTTTTAGAGGTGTTTCATCCTCAGTCAATTTAAATAATAAATGACTACCCAATAAGCCGGTTCCTCCAGTTACAAAAATCATTTCCAATTATTTGAAATCCCAATTATAGGTATCTAATTCACTCACACATGCCACCAAAAGATCGATACTTCCTTTGATATCATCTTTATTAGCCATTTCAATCACTTGATGTAAATGACGTGTAGGAATTGAAACAGCCCCAGCAATTGAACCACCTTCAACCATTCGCTGAATCCCAGCTGTGTCGGTTCCACCAGCGGTCAAGATCTCAGGTTGCCATTTGATTTTATGTTTATTAGCTGTTTTCTTCATATAATCCACCATTCGATAATCGCAAATTGCAGAAGCATCCATGATTTTTATGGCTGTACCTTCTCCCAATTTTGTAAT
>CAIUKX010000224.1 GCA_903899795.1 uncultured Flavobacteriales bacterium | reverse complement strand
TAACAGCACAAATCATGTTATTGGATGTTAATAGAGTCACCTGAAGAAAAAAGTAACAGAGTTACCGAAACAAACGAAGAAAATTTCGATCCTCATTTTATTATACATTTTTTTACCCGCCATTATGCACCTGAAGAAATAATTCAAATTATAGAGAATTTACAGAATAATTATATCGAATTATTTCTGCGTATTCAAGATGACCTTGATATTAAAGAGGAGGTTTATGAAGCCTATACTTTTTTGAAGAAAATGAAAGAAGCAGTTGTAAAAGGTTTAGACGAAAAGTCTGATTCAAAATAATTCAATGTTTTAGCAACAAAAAAATAAAACGTAAGAATGAAAAAAATGGTCTAATTTATTTCTCTAAGGTACAACAGCATAAAGGATCTATTTAACTTTCATTAATTCGATTTTACTAAAATTGATGTTTTCAAACCCTTTGTAGATAACTCTAAATTCGGTATGTTGCAATAATTCTTCTGCTTTGAAATGAATATCAATATATTTCTTTCTGTAAAGTCTTTTATTAGAGATTTCCTCGTAATACAAAATATTTTTCCCATAATCGGAGGATATATCAAGTACTATTGGAGTAGACTCATTTGAATTGTTTGTAGAGCTGGAGCAATAGTATCGAATGATATAATTTCCACTAAGTAGGGAAACATCTGGACCAAATACAATGTATTTATTTTTGATGTAGTTGTCTTTCAGAGTTGCTTTCAGAGTTTTACTCATAGAATCAAATATTGAGGGTTCAATTTTTAAGTCTTGTATCTCAAAACAATTTTTAACAGGTTTTATTTTATATTGGCACAAATTAGATCCCCCAAGTAAAAATTCGGAATTAGTTTTGATTAGTTTTATTCCAAATTGTGTCATACTATCGGGGAATTTATCAAACCACATATCCCGGCTTATAAAAATTTTAGGTTGGTTAAAGACTTCAGAAACAAGTTTTGGATTTTTAACATCGCTTCCCTCATGAGGGGTACTCTTAATATTTTCCGGGTTCAGCATAGAGCATCTGTAGGCGTCCCAATAATCTGCAATGATTCCAATTTTACCCAGTCGATCTAATTCAGATAATTTTGAAGACATTGGCATGTAGTTTTCCTTTAACTTAATAAAGGGTGTTAATATTGAGGATAATGATACAAGCAAAACTGCAAATATTAATGCTGCTTTGATTCTTGGAGAAATATTTTCGATATTGCTCTCAATAGTTGACACCAATAGAAGAATAAAAGAAATATAGGGTGCAACAAAGTACCATCGTCCCATATTATTTAACAGTACCCAATGAGAAAGAAATATAACACCGAGGATTGAAATAAAATCAAACAAAAAGAAATTAATCCAAATGTTTTGAAACGATAGTATTGACCTGATTTTTTTAAAAGTTGAGATAATTAAATAAATCAATAGCATAATTAGTATCCAGGCTGAAACCGAGACAAAAATTTCTTTTGTATCAAATAGTAGAACTTTTTTACAATCAGCAATTACAAATCCAATTGCGGTTTTAACATCATTAATTGAGTTTAATTTTTGATAATTTTCGGTAATCCCTGTTGAAAATGATTTGAATATTTTAATGGCGATACCTATTAAGGCAAAACTAAGTAAATTCATAAAAAGAAACTGCTTAAGAAATTTACTATTTGTATTTTCTTTGTAGCGATTGATCAATATGGAGAAAAATAATACCAAAATAGAAAGAAAGGCTAAATCAGAAACCCATACAGCGATTCCCCATATTATTGTAAGAAACAAGTAATTCTTGTATTTATGGAAAAAACTCTTTTTTTCGAAATCTGTTTCCTGTATAATTTTCAATAAAAAAACGACTGAAAAGCCAATTAGGCTATAACTCATACCAATAGGAAAGGAACTAATGTATATGAATCTTTCAAAAGGAAGAAACCATAGTATAGCAAATAATAGTTTTGTAAAGTTGTGACGAAAGAGTTTTGAAAAACCATAATATCCTAAAAATAGGATAAAATAATTGCTAAGTGAAACCGCTAATAAAGGAGTAATACCTATCCAAATAAATGGCTGACTTAACAAAGGTATCAGTGTTCCTCCTCTATCTTGTCCCCAGCAATATATATCATGTGGTAAATGATAAGTATTTGCTATTAAAACATTTAATGCATCATCAGAAGTCACATAAGGACTAAAGTATAAGGAAAATGATAAAAATGATACTAAAAAAATAAATGCAGTTAATAATTTCATTTGTAACTAGATATTAAGAAATAAAGTAATACTTTTGTCACAAATTTAAAACATATTTATCATGAAATTGAAAATAACCTTAATTCTTGCCTTAATCGGTACTCAATCTTTTGCCCAAAATGTATGGAATAACTCGACTATTGAAACAAATACAACAAGTGGGAATGTAAATATTGGAGGATCAAATACTACCTCTAGGTTATATATTAATAATTCAACTACGGGTTTTGGTATTTACAACAATAATACTGGTGCTTTGAATGCAACTCAATATGGTATATATAACAATTTATCAACGGGTGCTGGAACAGGAGCAAAGTATGGTATATATAGTGTTCTGAGTGGCTCAAGTACAAATAAATTTGGTGTATATACATCAGTTACAAATACGGGATCGAGTAATAGTTCGACTACCCCAACTTCTTATGGTATATATGCAAGAGGAACAGGTAATGATACAAGAGCAGGTTATTTCCAAGGCGACGTTGAATACAGTTCATCAAATTCTATTTTTTCAGCAGGTAATGGTACTAAAACATTATTGTTCGGAAACGCTTGGGATCCTACTGATAATGGATTTTCAATATCAATAAATCAAACAAACAACGCTTATGATTGGGATTTTGCAAATAGTTTCATTCTTAATAGAGGTGGTGAAATGATTAAAAGAATTAATTCAGCAAACAAAGCTTTTTCGATTTTTCGCTTTGGTCAAGGTGATGTTTTTAGGGTATATGGTGATGGTAAAGTGTATGCAACGACTGTTTTTATAAAGTTGGCATCTCAATTTCCGGACTACGTATTTACGCCTGATTACGAATTAATGCCTCTTAAAGAAGTTAAAGAATATATTTCCAAAAATGGGCATTTACCAAATATCGTAAATGCGTCAACTGTTGAACAAGATGGATTGGATTTAGGAAGTATTTCTGTGAAATTAGTTGAGACGGTTGAGGAATTGACTTTGTATGTGATTCAGCTAAATGAAAAGATTGAAAAGTTAGAAAGTGAAAATGAAAAATTAAAAAAAGGCAATTAATATTTTTTAATTAAAAATTTTATATGAAAAAAATATTTTTTTTATTTGTATTAGGCTGTTTAATCGTAAATGTTAGTTACTCTCAATTACTTCAATCAAATAGTCAAATTATATTTGGTGGTAATGCATGTGAAACAGTATCGACCTTCCTTACTCAAATTCCCGGATGTAATACTAATACTGCATATAATTTGGTATTTGAAGATAACTTTGATGGTTCAACGCTCGATGAATCAAAATGGTTATATTCTTTAGGAGTAGTTAGAGACCCATATTTTACGACTAATAAACAATGGCTTCAATCACAAAATGTATCTGTAAGTAATGGAACTTTGAAATTAACTGCTAAAAAAGAAGTTCCTGCTCTTAATAAGACATTTAGTATATGGGATCCGGCAGCACAAGGGATGACGGATATAACTTCTTCTTATGATTATTCTTCAGGTGAAATTTGGACTAAACAACTTTTTAAATATGGTAAATATGAAGCCAGATGTAAGCTTCCGAGTGGAGTTGGTTTTTGGTCTTCATTTTGGAACTATGGAGGATCAAATTGGAACGAGATCGATTTTTTTGAAATAAAATCACACGACAATGATCGATTTACTTGTAATACACACCATGAATTTGGTGGAACTGAATATCCTTGTGGTTATGATAATGATAATTATACTGATTTTTCTAACTGGCATACTTTTACTTGTATTTATGAACCGGACAAAATTACTTGGCAGATTGATGGGGTAACATTGAGGGTATTATCTAAATATACCACTACTTTAGGACAAAGTGTTTCATGTAGTTCAAATATTGCTGCAGGGACTTATTTTTTAAACAAATCATTTCCGGATGCAACCATGGCAGTTTGTTTAGGATTGGGTCTTGAAACTGGTCCAAATGCACCAAATGCAAATACCATTTTTCCAAACAATTTCGAGATTGATTATCTTAGAATATATGAAAAACAAAATTCTGTTTGTCAGAGTTGTAATGAATCATTAGTATATGATAATACTTCAAATTTACCAACACTATCTAAAGCTCAATCAACAATTGTTGCTGGAACTAATGTAACGGAAGTTACAGGTCAAAATGTAACAATGACTGCCGGTGAGGTTGTAGCGTTAATTCCTGGCTTTACTGTTCAAAACGGTGCTACGTTTCAAGCATCAATTGATGCTTGTAATAATAGTAATTATTCCGGTATCCCCATTAATTTTATAGGCAGTAATGCTGATCAGAATAGTGCGCTTGTTAAATGTGTCACTCCAGTATACATAATCCAAGCAAATGGAGTTCAGTTCTATTCCTGTCAAGTATATGATCTTATGGGGAATTTAGTTGCGAATATTACAAATGTTGGAAATGGATCAAATCATATTAGTTTGTTCAATATATCTTCGTATGCAGTAGGTTGGTATATTGTTAAATTTGATTTGATGAACTGCTCGCAAACAGATCATAGAGAGTATAATATCTATGTTTCTTCAGCTGGATGTAAGTCATTATCTATTCAACAACCGAATATTCAAGAAAGATCTGAATTGGTATCACCAAATACAGATTTAGAAACTGAATTTTTAGC
>CAIUKX010000223.1 GCA_903899795.1 uncultured Flavobacteriales bacterium | reverse complement strand
GGGTTGCCGCTCGATCAAAGAATGTCAGGGTTACATTTTGCTCTCACGTGTGACTCAGACATATAAGGGTTACATTTCACTCAGCTGAGCAACCCCAACATATGTGGATTTCATGTTTCATTCCTCCCAGCCTTGAAAACCCCAAAATATGTGTGGAATGGCTATGCAAACAACTGTTTTTGCATCTGCGAAAGTTACAATCACAAATGCAGCCAGTGAAACCGCAAAATTAGCAATGGCAAAACAAGTGACTCAAAACAATTGCTTATCCCCTGCTCAGATTGTTGATGTGATGCAATTGTTCACCTTTGAATCTACAAAATTGGATTTTTCAAAATTTGCCTACGATTTCACAACTGATAAAAGAAGTTACTATGACGTTTCGGATGGATTAACTTCAGAATCCGCTAAAACGGAATTGGATAATTTTATCGAATCAAAGGTTGGTCAGTGATGTTTACTTTCGCTTTGCCATCAATACTAGAAACTTCTTGAACGAAAGAACGACGACAGCTATTACCGAAACGAATCCCATCAATTTTCCAATGTAATCTCCGTATTTAGCATAGAATGTCAATTCTGAATTTTTGTTTAGCTTCTGCCGGATTGAAGCTGGCACCCACCATCCGGTAGATTGAAGTACATCTCCCCGCTGGTTGATGAAAGAGCTGATTCCCGTATTCGCTGATCGTGCAACGCTTCTTCGATTTTCAATGGCTCTTAATCTGGAAAAACTAGCGTGCTGTTTATACCCTGGCGTATCTTTCCACCATCCATCATTGGTGATCACGAAAATTAATTCCGCTCCTTTGTTGACTTGTCGGGCAATGAATTCACCATAAATTGATTCATAGCAAACGGAAGGTGCAAATCGCGTTTTATTGGCTTCCATAATTTTCGGTGCTTTTTCAGTTCCTAATGATCCAGAAGCTCCGCCAAGGTTAATAGCCAATTCTTCCAATTGAGGAAAAATGGAACGGAAAGGAATTTTTTCTACTCCTAAAACCAGTTTGGATTTATGAACGAAAAACTCTTTGTTGTTTTCATCTAGTAACAAAGAAGTATTATAACTTTCGTAAAATCCGGGACCTCCTTCCATCGGTCGAGAAGCAATTGAATAGGGTTTATCATAATATCTAAAAGTAGAAGCCCCAGTTAAGAATGCAGCATGATGCCAGTTCTTTTTTCTCTTAAGCAGATAGCTATAAAAAGGCAATGAGCGAAAATCCTGTTCATAAAATGCAGCACTGATTGCTGTTTCAGGTGCAAGAATAAATTGTGTTTTAGATGTTACCTGCTGATCTGCCAAATTGAAAATTTTATCCAATTGTGGTTTCAGATCCGAAGAAAACTTCTCATTATAGGGATCAATATTCGGTTGAACTACAACAATTTCTACCTGATTTATTTTTTCCTGATAGGATGAATACTGATACAGTGAGAGAAAAAGTGGTACAAATAGTACTGAAGAAAAAGCAAAGATCCATTTGATTTGTGACTTCCAGTTCTCCGATTTCAGATAGATTTTTTGAAGAATGAAAAATCCGAGAATATTGGTTGTGAGCACCCATAATGTTCCTCCGAGTACACCTGTATATGCAAACCACTGTACGAAAGAAGGTGTGATTGAAAAAACATTACCAAACTGTAGCCACGGCCAAGATAATTCCCAGTGATAATGTACAAATTCAAAAGCAATCCAAAAAGCAAGCAAAAGCAAATAACCTTGATTTCCCGGTAATCCTTTACGAAAACGGTGAAACAGAAAAAACACAAAAGCCATGAACAAAGCATTCAGGACAATTGCCATAACTGCACCAGCAGGATCAGCATTCCAAATCCACCAGGTAGAGCCTAGATTGTAAGTGAAAAATGTAATGAAAGCATGGATGTATACTTTTGACGAACGGTATTTTTGGCTGGTAATATACGATTCAACCAACAACAAAGGAATCCATGAAACAAAAACCAAGGGAGTCAAACTTCCTGTGAAAGGAAACGAAAAGACCATCAAGAGTCCTGAAAGAAAACTCAATATATATCTTTTTTGGATCGTCAATTGTCTCATGCTGTAAAAGTAAACAAAAAGACGAGAAGATTAAAGACTGTTGGACGCAAGACTGGTGCTATCAGAATTTAAGGTATACTGTATAAATGAGATTCCAATTTTAACATTTTATTCCTCAGCAACTAAACTGAATTATTAGTATATTTGGCCAATTCTGCATGCTCCTATGAAAGTATTTTTTATACTCTTGTTTTGTACTTTTTACCTGATCGTTTCTTCAGGGTTTGCAATTCATATGCATTACTGTGGTGGAGCAATCAAAGAAATTTCATTCTTTCAACCCATCGATGAAAGCGCTTGTTGCGGTTCGGATATGGAAGAAGATGGTTGTTGTCATGATAAAACTACCTTTGTAAAAGTTAAAGAAAAACAACTGGACAGTCAAACACTTCAAGTAAAATTTGATTCAAAAAGTTTATCAGAACCAGCACTTATTTTCCCTATTGTTTCTAAAGAGATTCAGGATTTTTCGACACAGGAAATCCCTGCAAATTACCATTCCCCTCCTAAAAAAACAAAAACCCCTGTTTATCTTTTTAACCGGGTTTTAATCATATGATTTACAACTTTTACAAGTCAAAGTAGATCAATCCTACCTTCACTGGAATCATATTATTTAAACGCAAAAAAATAATCAAATGAAAAAGTCAATACTTTCAATCGTAGCGATTGCTACACTTTCAACAACATTCGCACAAATCCCTAATGCAAGTTTCGAAACATGGACAACTGTTGGTTCATACGAAACTCCTGATGGCTGGTCTACAATGAATCCAACTACAAATGTTGCCAGCGTATATACAGCAACAAAAGGATCTCCTGGAAATGTTGGGTCATACTACCTGAAGTTAACTTCAAAAACGGTTGGACCAACTGTTGTGAATGGGGTTGCTGTTAGTGGTGTTATCGATCCTGTTACGATGCAACCAAAATCTGGTTTTGCATACACAGGTCAACCTGTTTCTTTAACAGGTAAATGGCAACACATGATCATGGGATCCAGTCAAGGATCTGTTTCTGCTATGCTAACAAAATGGAATTCTACAACTCATCAGCGAGAAACAATTGCAACTGCTACTCAAACTTTGAGCGGAATGGCAATGAGTTGGTCATCATTCATCATCAACTTTACGTATACAAGTTCAAATGTTCCAGACAGTGCTATCATCTTATTAGCAGCAAGTGGATCTGCACCAACCAATAACGATTACTTATATGTTGATGGCTTGGCTTTCACTGGATCTGTGGCAGGTTTACCGACTATTGGTTCTATCAATTCATCCATCAATGTATTCCCAAATCCAACTTCTGATATTGTCAAAGTGGAAATCAACGGATCTGCATCCAAAACAGCAACGATTGAATTATTGGACATGAAAGGGGCGGTTATTTCTTCAAAAGAAGTGGAAGTAATGAATGGAACAGTACTACACACCATCGATGCGAAAGGTCTTTCAAAAGGACAATACATTGTTAAAATCACTTCATCTGAAGCGGTTGAAGAACGCAAAATTGTGATCGAATAATTCGTAATTATTTTATAATAAACAGGCACAGACTGAATTTTCAAAAGAAAACAACAGTTTGTGCCTTTTTTGCGTTAAAAAATTGTGTTGCTAGTTTTAATTAGCTAGTTTATTTGATCAACTCTTTCATCCACTGTATAAATTCCACTTCATTTACGATTGACCATGAGTGCGGATGTCTTTGTCCATTGGATCTATAACCTGTTTGGAATGTTTGCATAAATTCAGCTTTATCGTTCCCCATCAGTAATAAACGGTTGATCAATTCTGCCGTTACTTCATAATTCGAATTGTGTACTGTCTGGTTTCTGTTCTTTAAACGCCAGGCAATATCCACATCGTGGTAGGCTCTTACAGCCGTGTTTTTTAAGTGTTTTTCGTTTTGGCTGTATTCTTTATTCATACTAAAAGCGGTCAGTTTAGCATACACCTTGCTATTCTCTTTTGGGACACCATAATCATTTTTGATGTGAGCCATTGCCCTTTCAGCTTCTTCTAAAGCCAATTCGGAATATTTGTTTGTTGCACTTTCCTGAAGCTGATCCCAAATCGTAAAGATATCAATCGGTGAATCGACCATAAAAACTCCTTTTGGTTGGATCGGAAACTTACTTGGAAATTCATTGCACAATTCAACATACCTTAATGCTATCATTCCTCCGGCAGAATAACCTCCAAGAACAAAATGATCAGGTTTCACTTTGTATTTTGAAAGTACATCTTTAATTACCGCTGTCAGGTTGGCTTGTGTAATGGAATCGGCATACAGTTTATTTCCACCGGCAAAAGAGATTGTTAGAATATTGTTTACATAGGCTACATTTTGCAATTTAGTTTCGGGTAATGTATTCTCAGGAATTTGTCCAAAACCAGCAATCAGCACTAAAACTCCAGCAATCGAATCACTTTGCGGCTCGACTGTGAGGTAGTATCCGCTGTAAAAATCAGCCGGATTGAGAACAACTTTCTTTACCGATTGTGAAAAGATTGCGTTACCTGACAAAAATGTCAATGCAAAAAATATAAACGTCCACTTCATGATTTACTTTCTTCAATTTTATGAATTACAAACGTAAGAATAGTTAGCGTATTGCTTTCAGATTTTTTTGAAGCCCCATATCAGGTTATCTTTTTACTTCTTTCATTGAGAAACAAAATCACACTTTGTACCGATGTAATTGTCCAAAGAATGATCAACACCAGCCCTGCTGGAATTGTAAGCAAAGCCAACCAACCAAAAGCAAAAATACCGCTATTACCTTCATTAACTGCATGTCCTTTGACTTTTTCTTCAATTGCGCAACCAACAATAGCAATTAAAATCGGTGAAGCAGCAAATAATAGAATGATGCAATAACCAGCTACTATTTTGAGTAAATCTGATTTCTTTTTGAATACTACATATTTTGAAAATGGTAGTGACATATGGATTCAAACATTTCTGAATACCAAAGTAATAAATAGGATCGAATTGTTGATGTAATACCTATAATCAATCCTGTTTACACACTTTATGGGAGACTACCTATATTTAATTGCAATAACACAACTTTCTAATGCTAATTCTAAAGATGATGATGCAATAAATATAAATTCAAATGCGATATCACAACTTTTAAATCCAATATCTATAAATACAAAGGCAATAAATCAACTTTCTTGTGGCAATTCTAAAGATGAGGATGCAATAAATATAAATTCTAATGCGATTTCACAACTTTAAAATCCAATATTTATAAATGCAAAGGCAATAAGTCAATTTGCTATAGGAAAAATGTCAGCTACCCATTATATTCCGAATCCTCACCTAATTTATCCATCAAACCAAGAGCAGATAGACTAACATACTCC
>CAIUKX010000222.1 GCA_903899795.1 uncultured Flavobacteriales bacterium | reverse complement strand
GGCGGGTTGATGTTTGATCTATCTTCGGGATGTTGTTCATGTTCAATTGCTCTATCAATGTCACCAGTAATAATCAAAGCCTGAGTGACTTTGTAATTGGGTTCAAAAATACCGAATTTAGTATTGTTGAGTACTTGGTTTGCTTCTTCATAATTCATTTAATATTCTCCATGCTGTTGCTGCACACAATTAGTTTTCATTTTTATCCTCACAGCGTTTTATAAATTGACAATTCATGCACAAGGTTTGGTATTCATTAGGCAAATAAGTGTTTTTTGCTTTTGTATAAACACCTCTTTCTCCTAAATCTCTTCTTTCTTTGTTTCCATTATTTAATTTATGGTCTAAAGTTAAAGCTCGTTTGTCATCAAAACCGCATCTCGCACAAACATGACCATACATATCGAATAAGGCACTTTTTAATCTTGCTTTAGATTCTATTGATTGCCTTCTGTGCAATTCAGGATTTTCTTGCCGTCTCTTAAGCATTGATTGCTTTTTCATTTCTCTTACACGATCTTTATTGGCTTCATACCACTTCTTGTATCGTGATTTTTCAACTTCAGTTGTTGCCATCATTTATCTCCTGCGAGAATTCGCCAAGCGGTAGCCGCGCATAAAGGCACTTGTCCGTTTCCAATGGCTTTAAGTCTGTCCACCCGATCCACCATCCCATCAGTGCAAAACTTGGACGGCCTTTGCCTTGGGGGTTGCCGTCAACTTTAAAAGTTATATGAAACATTTTTTTTCTAATAATTCAGTTAATTGGCTTAAAACTTTGTTTTTTTCTGTAACTATTAAATCAAAATTTGATCTTTGCTTGTTAAGCACATGATTAAACGATTCTTGGTCAGAATTTAATATTTCCATTTTTTCGTTTAATTCCTGAGCATTTTTTACCATTAAAAAAGGATCAATAGCATATTTGCTACGTTCAATCACCAGTTTACAGCGGTGGTCAAAAAATAGAATTGTGTTGTTCATTACGCATTCGTAAAACCTATTGGCCATAAATGCGTAATTTGAATGCGTATGATCGTCTTCAAGATAAAGAGAATATTGGTAATCTCTTAATCTCAATCCAACAGGTTCAAACATATCAAACGATTTGTCAGACCACATAAGTTTTTCAATAAACTTTGCTTCAATTCCAGCATTGGCAAATTTAATTTGATTCTTTTTTGATGTGCTGATGTGATAATTTACACCGTTGTAATCAAGCATATCTTTAACTCGATGCTTACGAAATGTGCCGTAATAAATTAAATCATTCACGCGTGTAGAACATTCGTAGGTTTTGTAAAATAAATCTTCATTAAATATTAAAGTATTTAGATTAATTGTGTGCCATTCATCAATCCAATCGTTTAATGTTTTTCCATTCATTGATTTTCTCAATATCCAGCCCCGATAGCCTGATCGTGGGTTATTGCAAATCATGTGGTAAGGGCGATTATTTTTAATTAACCATTTACGCAAAAGGATATTGTCTTCAACATCGTGATCGTTAACTAGCCAATACATTTTTGCATTTGGGTTGTTATCAAGAATTTCCAAATACGCGTTGTATTTCATGTAAGGCGATCCATAGGCGCAAATTATG
>CAIUKX010000221.1 GCA_903899795.1 uncultured Flavobacteriales bacterium | reverse complement strand
CCGGATAACCGCTAAAGTCGAGTTCGTTATTATATCCACTCTTTTCAAATACCTTTTTTCCCCATTTTGAATAAACAGTAAGAATGGAATTGATTTTCAGTTTACTTGAACTTAGGTTAATATTGTATTTGAATGTTCCGCTGCCGTCGTTGTGAATCGTCAGATCATCAAAGATTTCTATACACGATCCCAGAGAAAAGAGAGATAGGAATAAAAGGAAAACGAGTTTTAATTTCATACTGCAAAATTATTCAAAAGGTTGATTCAAAAACAATACCAAACAGATTTCGAAAAATTATTATGAATTATTAAGAAATGTTGAAAATCGCATAGTTCAGAATCCCCTACATTTCAGACAAAAACAGTCATTCGCTTTCTGAATCGTGTCTTTTTTCTATATTTGCACCACAAAATTTAGCAAGATGTCAGATAATAGTCGTATTTCAACGAGTAAAGCACCTAAACCGGTTGGATTATATCCTCATGCCCGTAAGGTAGGTAACTTGTTGTTTCTTTCTGGAGTAGGTCCGCGCGTTGCGGGTTCGGATGCAATTGATTCCGAAGTTCCTGGTTTGAAATTGGACAAAAACGGAAACTTTATCGAATTTGATTTTGAAGCTCAGTGCAGAAGTGTATTTGATAATGTCCGAATTATTCTGGAAGAATCCGGTTCAAGTTGGGACAAGTTGGTGGATGTTACTGTTTTTTTAGTGAATATGAAACGAGATTTTCACGTATACAATCGAGTTTACGCTGAATATTTTAAAGATAATTTACCATGTCGGACTACTTGCGAGATAAATTCCCTGCCTACTCCAATCGCTATTGAATTAAAATGTATCGCAACAATTGATTAATTATGATTAATTTCCTTATTCGCTGTGCACTAGCATCATCATCATTGGCTTATACCGTTTATCTTTTTTCTACAGGACATTGGGGATGGGCTATAGTTATGATTTTCCTTACCGCTATTATCGGTTTGTCTTTCTTCCGTAACGAACGCATGATTATGGGTTTGAACCAAATGAGATTAGGAAATACTGATAAAGCGAAAATGCACATCAATAAAATTTCTCCTGAATTTCTTCCGAAGAAACAACACGCTTATGTTTTGTTTTTAAAAGCTGTTTTAAACAGCCAGGAAATTGGTTTTGCGAAGAGTGAACAACTGTTGAGAAAAGCGCTTCAAATGGGATTGAGAACTGCGCAGGATAATGCCGTAGCTAAAATGCATCTTGCTGGAATCTGTGCTCAAACCAACAGAAGATCAGAAGCTGTTTCTTTATTGGCTGAAGCGAAAAAATTGGATAAATCGGGAATGATGAAGGAGCAAATTTCTCAAATGCAAAAACAATTGCAAATGGGAGTACCTTCCAAAAACCAGATGAGAATGGCACAAATGCAAGGTGGCCGTCAAAAAACACCTCGTCGTTAGACTTCGGCACACCTTTTTTAACCTTTACTAAGTCTTGACGTTCTTGGTTCGTATTAAATCGGCTAGATGAAAAAAATGGAAGAAAAGCGTTTGTATACAGAAGGTTGGGACGATTATGAGTTAATCGATGCTGGAGGTGGTAAGAAATTGGAACGATGGGGAACGATTATCACCATCCGACCTGAGATTCAGGCTTATTTCAAATCTGAACGTACTTTCACAGAATGGGAACAAGTGGCTCATTTTGAGTTTATAGACAAGGGAGCACAAACCGGTGTTTGGAAAACACTGAAAAAAGATTTTTCAACCACTTGGAGTATTACTTATCAATCACTTCAATTTCAGTTGGAATTGACAAAATTCAAACATGTCGGACTTTTTCCGGAACAACGCATCAATTGGGATTTCATTTCTAGTCACCTTTCAGCTGAAGATCGTTTCTTGAACCTTTTTGCATATACAGGTGCGGCTTCATGTGTTGCCCGAAATACAGGTGCGGAAACCATTCACGTTGACTCCGTTAAGCAATTGATCACCTGGGCACGTACTAATCAAGAATTAAGCGCATTGAGCGATAGTAAATGGGTGCACGAAGACGCTCTCAAATTTGTGGAGCGTGAAATCAAGCGGGGGAACAAATACAGCGGAATCATCATGGATCCTCCTGCTTGGGGAATAGGTGCCAAGGGCGAAAAATGGAAATTGGAAGATAAATTGGAATCCCTGATTGAAGGAGCAAAATCACTTTTGGTGAAAGATGGATTCCTCGTTCTCAACACCTATTCACCGACTATTACCCTAAATGACATCGAACGACTTTCAAAAAAGCATTTTCCAAAATCGGATTGTGAAGTAAAGGAATTATGGATGAAAACGACGACAGGAAAGGAATTGTATTATGGTAATTTGCTAAGGGTAAAGTTGTAGTTCGTTGTTTGAAAAATCAATAAAGACAGCTTACTTATTTTCAAATATTTTTTGAGTTGCGCACCCTTCGCATTTGGATTCTTTTCCAAAGAAATTTCGGTAAAACATTCTCCCCAAATAAAATAGGGCTAGAGTAATGGCTGCTATGACAAAAAACACCTGCATGACTAACTCAAAATTGTATAGGTTAACATGGCTCCCAAATAAGCTAAAATACCCATAAAAGCCATTTGGAAAAGCGGCCATTTCCAACTTTTGGTTTCTCTCTTTACTACAGCTAAGGTTGCCATACACTGCATCGCATAGACGTAAAACACCATGAGTGAAACTCCCGTTGCGAGCGAATAGACTTTTGTACCGTCTTCGCGCTTTTCATCCCTCAATCGATTGATTAACGTTTTGTTTTCTTCTCCATCGTCATGGACAGCATAAATGGTCGCGAGTGAACCCACAAAAACTTCTCTGGCAGCAAAAGATGTGATCAGTGAAATTCCTATTTTCCAGTCATATCCTAAGGGCTGAATCACAGGTTCAATTCCTTTACCGATAATTCCAATGTAGGAATTGGCGAGTTTTTCCGAAGCAATTCTATGGTGTTGTTCTTCCTGTGTCAAGGTTTGGAAATGACCGTCCTTTTTCAGTTCTGTAACTGCATTCGCCATTCGATCTGCTGGTCCGAAGGTAGCAAGTGCCCATAGGATAATCGAGATTGCCAGAATTACTTTCCCTGCTCCCAAGATAAATACTTTCACCTTTTCCAAAACATTTAGTCCGACATTGCCCCAACGTGGTGCTTTGTACGAAGGTAATTCAAGTAATAGAAAACTTTTCTCTTTGGTTTTAATGAAGAAGTTAAGGACTGTAGCCATCAATAGGGCTGAAATCAATCCCAACCCATATAAAGCAAAAAGAACCAGTCCTTGCAGGTTAATAAAACCCAATACCATTTTAGGTGGAATAACCAATGCGATGAGCAATGTATATACCGGAATTCGGGCACTGCAGCTCATCAATGGAGCAACGAGAATGGTCACCAGGCGTTCTTTCCAGCTGCTGATTGTTCGGGCAGCCATAATCCCGGGAATCGCGCATGCTACACTCGAAAGGAGCGGCACAACACTTTTTCCGTTTAATCCCAGAGGTCGCATCAGGCGGTCCATGATGAATACCACACGTGCTAAATAACCACTTTCCTCTAGGATCGAGAGAAATAAAAACAGTAAAGCAATTTGTGGAACGAAAACGATAATACCTCCAATTCCGGGAACAATACCCTGGCTAAGCAAGTCAGAGAACAATCCTTTGGGCAAAGAGTTGGACATCCATTCGCTCAATGAAGCAAAAGATCCATCGATTAAATCCATAGGAAGTGCTGCAAAAACGTAGATGAATTGAAAGAGAACGAATAAAACGATTGTAAAAATCAAGTAACCTAAAATCGGATGAACAAGAATTTTATCCAAACGACTGCTAAAAGAGTCTCTTTCTTGTACTTTTTCAACAGTTGTTTTTTCTAGTATTTTACGAATTTTAGAATATCTTGCTTCAGCTTCTTTGGATTGATTTTCCAAATCATCCATAGCAACAATACTGAAAGCTGGCAGAAAGGATTCGTGTTCGGTAGCTTTCTGAAAGGTATCGACTGCTTCTTTTAATCGGGTTACACCCAAACCGACGCGCGCATTGGTTTCGACGATGACAACACCTTTAAAAACTTCTTTTAATTGTTCCAGATCAATTTTATTTCCTTTTTTATTAGCCAGATCCGACATGTTCAACACCAAAATGGTTGGAATCTTCAAATCATAAATCTGTGTGAAAAGAAAAAGATTTCGTTCTAAGTTGGAAGCATCGACAACAACAATTGCAAGATCTGGATAATCACGATGCGAAGGATTTGAGAGTACTTTATACACAACTTCCTCATCCTTTGAGCGCGGATAAATGCTGTATGTTCCTGGAAAATCAACAATGGAGTAGGTGTGGTTATTGAAATTAAATTCGCCCTCTTTCTTGTCAACCGTTACACCAGGAAAATTACCAACGTGTTGTCGTAAACCTGTTAAGAGATTAAATACAGTACTTTTACCTGTGTTTGGGTTTCCTAAGAGAGCAATTTTCATGGCATGCATTTCACAATGCAAATCTAGTCACAATTTTGTAACCTGACCGAATCCGAAACATTTATTAGAGAAGCTTCGTCCAAACGTAGAGATAGAACATATCCGCCCAGATCAACAGCTATAGGATCTCCAAAGGGAGCTCTGAAAAGCACTTTCAACTTTTTACCGGTAATCAGTCCCATTTCCATCAATTTGGGTTTCAATGAAGAATCCAACAAACTGGCTACAGTAACGGTCTCTCCCGGATGTACTAAAGAAAGTGTTTTGCTCATAATTATTTTGTTCTTGGATTCAAAGTTACAACAGCAAAAAAGAATTTACACTCACCTTTTTAAGGTATTTTAATATTGAATTAATATTGAATCAAAAAAGGCCGTCACAAT
>CAIUKX010000220.1 GCA_903899795.1 uncultured Flavobacteriales bacterium | reverse complement strand
TTACGCCAATAATTAAGAATAATATATTGACAATAAACCTTATGTTATCTTCCTTTTGTAACCAGTGCATATTTTGCATCAAAAGGAATTTCTGATGCTGTTTCCAAGTAAAGCCAATGTGCAAACCAATGTTATTACTTTTATTTCCAAATGTATCAAGCCAGTAAACTATTTTTCCATCACTTTCGAGACAATAATTTCGTTGATAGTAGAATTCATCATTTCCACGCAAAGGGTGTGATGTATCATTGTAAATGTACCTACCTTTTTTTATTAATACAGAATCAAATTCAATATTTGAACCTTTTTTATAAGGCTTCATAATGCCCGTGTTAGGAATTCCCTCTAAACGTTGTACTTTCATAACTTCATTTTTTTGTATGATCTTTAATAATATAACTTCAAACAATGAAAACTGTTTCCTTTCTCTTCCAATTTAAATTATACATTTAATAAAAATAAACTTTTTGCGATGAAAACTATACAAGAAAGATTACCAAATATGTTTAATATCTTACAATTAGCTAGGCAACATGTATATGATAGTAAATCATTGATTTGTTCTGATACAACTGAAGAACATTTAACAATTCGAAGAAGTAAATTTCTTATGAGAACACAAGTTTCACTTTATATTCTTGCTATAATAGAAACATCTAAAATATTTGGAAGAGATGGTGACTATTATAATCTTCATAAAGTAATTAATATTGTAAAACATGGTTATCAGAGTGTAAAAACAAAAATTTCAAAAGAGCAAATAGCTGATTTTGAAAATCAAATTAATTCAGAAAAAGTCAAAAAAAGCATATCAAAACTTCATGAATTGAGAGATGAACATTATGCTCATTCAGATAAAACTCCCCAGAATGATGTTCATGGAGTTGGGCTATATTATGATGAATTATTGGAAATAATTGAGTTAGCAGAAAAAATTTGTTGCACACTGTCAGAAAAACTATATGATGAACAAAGAATTACAGAAATCTTTGATAGAAATGGTGTAAAAAGTTTAGTTAAAAAACTAACTGAATATAACAGATTGAAGTCTCAAGAGATAATTAATAGAACCAAATAATGGTCTGGTGGCGGATTGGTTGTCGTGCTGTAAAAGAAATCCATAATTAACAAACTAAAAACCTAATTTCCGCACACCAATATCGCACACCTCATCTTTTTACCAAACAATAAAGCACAAAAAAAGGGTTGAAAAATCGAGTGTAACCTCTTTATTTTCAACCCTTTGTACCCAGGGAGGGAATCGAACCCTCACTCCTTGCGGAACTGGATTTTGAATCCAGCGCGTCTACCAATTCCGCCACCTGGGCATTTTACAAACTTACCTCGACTAGATAAGCGAGTGCAAAGGTATAGTTTTAATTTAAATTGCAAGTTAATCCTTTGTTTTTTTTCTGAATGATGTCATTTTTTTTGAAATATTCTTACCATTTCAGCTAGAAATAAGTGAAAAGAATTTTAATTCAAACATTTTCAACACTCTATTGATTCAATTTATATATTCGTATAAACTAAAAAAATTCAGTCATGGAAAATACAGCTAGTCCTCTCAAATGGTATCATTACATCGCGGCATTCTTCTCGGGTGCGTTTATTGCTAATTTTATTCCGCACTTTGTAAACGGTGTTTCAGGTGATCCTTTTCCTTCTCCATTTTCAAATCCTCCGGGAGTCGGACTTTCTTCTCCACTGGTTAATGTAGTATGGGCTTTACTGAATTTGCTGATCGGTTATTTATTGTTCCGTGGAAGCAAGATGAACGCAACAACTAAGATTTTACTGATCGTTTTCTTTGTTGGTTTTTCGCTCATGAGCATCAATTTAGGTGTACATTTTATGGGAAAAGCGAAGGTGTAGATTGGTCATCATTTCATCATCCTAACCCAACCAGTTAAATACCAGAATGAAACAAAAAATTGTTAATCACATTACTCGATTCAAAGGATTCTATACAGGTTTGTTATTTGCAAGCTTGTCCATTTTTTCACTTTTCCTAATTGCACCACCACTTATAAGTGCTTGTATATGTGGGATCATCGAAATGTTCTGTTTGATTTTTATGAATTCTGAACCGTATCAAAAATTAGTCACATTAGTTCTGATTATACTTTGTGGACTATTTCTATTGGTGGTCATTTTTTTGTTGCGGTATCTCAAATACAATTATATGAACAAAAAAACGGCCTTACTTTTCTATAGTTTGTTTTATTTGCTGCATGTAAGTATTGTCAATTACCTCTATTGGTGGTTTAAATGTGATTTTTGCGGACGCACTGATGGTCAGGTATTTTTTCAATTTTGTGAACCGATTCCCAATGTGATAGCCAGTCTGATTTTCCTCCTGGAAGGGGTAACTTTAGATCTTTATTTTGTAAAATTTAATAAACTCAAATCAATATCAATTGACGCAGAATTACCGCTCGACGAAACAAAAATTCAGGAGCTTATGCAACTTCATAAAATCACACCTTCAGAAGAATTACAAGGAATTATCGAAAGTCCTGATTGGATTCCAGAGGCAAAAGAAGCCGCAAGACAACTACTTTTATTAAGAACTTCTATCCTATAAATTAAAAAAACTGTCCATACAATATGAACAGTTTCAAAATAGTCGACGTTACTTCCTTTAGAAAGCATGCAATTCCACTTTATCATGTGGGTCAGGTAAAGCTAATAAAGGTAAATCTGTGTGAAAAGCCATTTTTTTGCTATAGGTCTTAATGAATAAACGCTCAATTATGTTATGCTTATGGGGGATAATTGTGATCAAATCCGCATCGTGGATATGAGCAAAATCATTCACTTCTTTGATTAAATCGTCGTTTTCCAAAAATGAATAAGAATGTTCTATATCGTTTAATTTACGTTCCAGTTTTGCACCGGTAGAAGCTCTGTGTAAAGGCAACAATTCATTTCTTTTGATTACATTAACCACGAATAATTTTGAATGGAATAACGTCACCAATTCTTTTAAATAATCCAGCGTTTGTAAATCGGTTTTTGAATCGAAATCGCAGGCAAATACAATATGTTTGAAACCATGGTATTCTGCATTTTGAGGAATAATGAGCAGGGGTTTGTGCGTTTTTCGCATCATATCGGTTGTAATACTCCCAAATAAGGCTTCACGGATAGGCCCTGCTCCTCTCATTCCCATAATTATTAAATCTGCCTTAGCTTCTTCTTTGATGATTTCATCAATGGCTAGACCCATTTTTGCAGTATACTGCACCCTAATATGGAATTTTTTTTCTATCGTATACGCTATGTTTTTCAGCTTTTTTTCATGCATTTTTCTACATCATCATACGTAATGACGTAACTGGTAACTAAAGGATCAATTAATGGCATGTGAAACACATGTAATAATACTATGCTTGCATGCATCTCTTGTGAGAGGTGAGCAGCATATTCGATCGCGTTATCTGCAGCTGCTGAATAATCTGTGGGGACAAGTATCGTTTTCATAACTATATATATTAAGTGAATACTATGTCCCTTAAATATACCACTATTTTAAACATATACCAACTGAAATTCAGTATATTATAATCAACTAATCAATATTTATTGCCCAACATAAGATCAATGATTGCCATTCATCAGATCCGAACTCCCATCATACACACATCGTCAATCTGTTCTTCATCCCCTTGCCACTTGGTAAATGTTGATTTCACCAGTAGTTTCAGCTCATCCATGGATTTACCATTATTGTCCAGCAAAAGTCGTTTGAGCTGAGCTGATTTGAACTTTTTGCCTTTCTGTCCACCAAACTGATCCGCATAACCATCTGTAAAAGTATAGATCGTGTCACCGGGATTTAATTGGAAGGTATGCGAGGTAAAAGGATGCATTTCCTGATAAAAAGCAATGGGCTCCTTGTTTGGAGCTATTTGCAGTATTTCATCAGCTCCTTGTTTCAGAATCCAAAGTGGATTATTGGAACCCGCCCATTGAATTTCTTTGGTCTCGAGATGTAGCCGAATCAAAGAAATATCCATTCCATCCTGACTTTCGTTTTGATTTCCTTTCTGGTTCAGTTCTTTAATGATGCGGACTCGTAGCCTGTCAAGCAGGTTACCGGCTGAGATTTCTTTTTCACTCGCCATAATATCGTTCAACAACGTAATTCCCAACATGCTCATCAACGCTCCCGGAACACCATGACCAGTACAATCGGCTACCGCTAAATACAAGTAATCACCCGATTCTTTGGCCCAGTAAAAATCGCCGCTCACAATGTCTTTCGGTTGAAAAAAGATGAAATGTTCAGGCAAGTGTTTGCTTTCGTACTCTTCACTTTTTAATATGGCTTGCTGAATGCGTTCTGCATAGGTAATACTATCTGTAATGGCACGGTTCTTTTCTTCAATCAAACGTTTTTGATAGCGGAGTTCTTCATTCGTTTTTTTCTTTTGTTTGAAAGCATAAAACGTCAAAGTCAACAAAACCAAAAGCAGAAGTCCGGCAACAGAAGTTCCCCAAATGATCATTTTTTGTTGACTGAGTTCGGTTTCACCCTTTGCAACCAACTCTTTTTGATGAATGATTTCTTCCTGCTTTTTCTCGGTTTCATATTTCGCCTGCATGTCTTCAATCGCCCGGTTGGATTCGATATTGAACAGGGAATCGTTGGCTCTGGTATATTCCGCTAAAAAATAATAAGCACTATCGGGTTTATGAATTTTGGCATACAGATTCGATAAAGCATGACTGGTGTTACTCAAAAAAAGCAACAGATTTTCTTCTTTAGCTGCATTTAAACTTTGTTTGTAATAATGAATTGCTGTTTTAGAATCCCCTAATAAAGCATAAACATCACCCAAATTTCCTCCGGCAATAGCGATTCCTTCTTTGTCTTTTGCTTCGTTCCAAATAGCATACGCTTTCTTAAAATACTCTAGGGCACGTGCATTGTCCTGCTTCATGTACGTTAATCCAAGTGCATTATTACAAGCCGCAACACCATTTTTCTTACCTGATTTCTCGCGGATATACAAAGATCGTTTCTGGTACATTCGTGCGAGATTGGTTTTATGTAAAGATTGGTACACCAAGCCCAATCGGTGACAACTCATCGCCATAGTAGTACTGTCATTAATGTTCTCGGATAACTCTAACGCTTGTTTACCATACTTGATGGCTGGTCTATATTTTTCGAGTCGATGATAAATAACGGATGTATACCCGAATAATTTACAAAGTGTAGTCTTATCATTACATTCTTCAGCCAAACCTATCGCATCGATCAATACTTTTATACAGTTATCATAATCGCTGTTTGCGTAATAGAAATCATAGAGATTTATTTCTGCAGTTAATTTGTCTTTGTCGGTTTTAGCTGTTTTTAAAACTTGTTGTAAAGAATCAATCTTCATATTCACAGCGTTATTTTGAGCAAAACAAAGTTGCAAGGAAAACAGTATACATGTTATGATAATCAGAAACTTCATACAGGAAAGATACTACACTATGCTTCAAACTCCAAAATTTTGACAATGATTTTAATGAAGTAAAAATTCCTGTTCTATTAATTAAAGAAATGGCTTCTTTTTCTCTAGATTTTGACTAAATCACAGTAGCATATATTTAACATTTTTTGTGCAACAAACCCCACATTTTTCCGTTCATAAGTTTCAGATCTACCCACAAACGGAATCTCTGTACATCCTATCTTTGTTGGAACTATGAAAAGACGTCTGTTTAAAATTGGAATCTGGAGTGCCAGCATTGTTCTGGGACTCTTCTTATTGATCACAGCAGGGCTTTATTTTTTCAAAGACGAAATTTGTGGTTATGTCATCAGTGAGGTCAACAATCATCTCAAAGCGAAAGTAAAAGTCTCCAAAGTAGATCTTGCCTTTTGGGGCTCTTTTCCAAATCTTTCGGTCGATTTCAACGACGTATTCATTCAAGACTCTTATAAAAACTCAAGCTCAAAAGATACCTTGCTGTTCAGTGAACGAATCCGACTGAAATTCAATCCAATCGACATTTGGAATGAAAAATACAATGTAAAAGAAATTCAGATTTCCCCTGGGACGGTTCAACTGAAAATCAACCGAAAAGGAGTAAATAATTATGATATTCTGAAGGAAACGAAGGATAAGACTGCTTCCAAATTTAAATTAAACATGGAAAAAGTTGCGTTGAAAAATATCCGCTTTTCTTTTAAAAATAAGGTTTCCGGGCAGTCGTATTCGACCCATATCAAGGACATGGACCTGGAAGGAGCTTTTTCTGAAACTGAATTTACACTGGAAAGCCGAAGCAATCTCCATGTCAACCATGCCAAAAGTGGTGCTGTTACTTTGATTTCAAATAAACCTGCCAATTTTGACTTGAACATCATCATCAACCAAAAAACCGGGACTTTTGAAATACCGAAGGCACTCGTTTATGTGGCCGGATTACCATTTAATGTAAAGGGAATTGTGACACCGGAAGATATCAATTTCAGAATCAAATCCGACAATCTGAATCTCGACGATGTGGTCAATAGCTTTGCACATAACAGCGTTCAAGATGTGAAGAAATTCAACGGAAAAGGAACTGTTCATTTTGATGCTCGCATCATCGGAAAAACAAAATCCACTCAAGCACCTGAAACCAATTGCACATTCGCTATTAAAGGTGGTTCCATCGTCGAACCTTCGAAAGGACTTCAACTTAGAAACATCCGATTGATGGGACGGTATTCCAACGAAGGTGGATTAGCCAATGAATTCCTGAAACTGACAGATGTTGCTTTCTCAACGAGCGGTGGACCTTTTACCGGTAATTTATTGATGACGAACTTCAATTCACCTGTATATCAAGGTCAAGCCAAAGGAAACATTGATTTGAGTGTTGCCCATAGTTTGTTTTCTTTTCCAAAGATCGAACAAATATCAGGAAATATTGATGTCAACACAGATTACAATGTCGAAACCATTTCAGATGTAAATCCGGTTTTTTACAACATTCGAAAATGCGACGGTGATGTTGTATTCAAAAACGTCATGCTCAAACTCCAAAACGATCAGCGACAGTTCAAAGAATTAAACGGTTCGGTTTATTTACGAGATGACGAGGTGGGAATGGATGCTGTTTCGGTTCACGTCGGATCTTCTGATATAAAAGCCAGCGGAGTTTTTCACAATGTGATTGAATACTTTCACAACAACGGCAAACTCAACGCAACAGTGGATGTTCATTCCGATTTTGTGGATCTTCAGGATTTAGGTACGGAAACCAAGGAACAGCAAATTTCGGATGGAAAGAACTGGAATTTACCTGCTGATCTGGAAGGAAATGTTACCCTGCATGCCGGTGAAATCAAATACGAAAAGCATAGATTCAAGCAATTCAACGGAGACATTGAATTGGGGGAAAGATTGTTTCATTTTTCCAATGTAAATGTTCAAAATGCAAATGCGGATATTCGCGGCAACGTGACAATCGAAGAAAGGTCTCCTGAAATTTTCACAATCACCACTCAATTAGCCTCAGACAATATCGAATTCAAATCACTGTTCCGGGAATGGAATAATTTTGAGCAGGACATCATTACGGAAGATAACATCTTCGGGAAAGTGCATGTTTTGTTGGATTTTACAGCTCCTTTTGATTTGAAAAACGGCGTCATCAAAAATGAAATCGTATCCAAAATTCAATTGAAAATTTTAGAAGGAAGATTGAAGAATGTTTCGACCTTTAAGTCCATCACCGAAAGTTTGAAGACGAGTTCTGCAAAATATGTACTCCGAAAAAACAATATCAATGATTTTGAAAAACGATTGTTGGATTTGAAATTTGAAACCTTGGAAAACACTTTAGTCATCCACGATGGACTCTTAGAAATTCCCGCCATGACTGTCAAATCAAGTGCTTTGGATATGGAATTATTCGGAAAACATGGCTTCGATGGTAAAATAGATTATCGTTTTGCATTCCGTTACCGAGAAATCAAAACACAGAAAAATCAGGATGAATTCGGTACCATCATCGACGATGGCAGCGGTTTGAAAATCTACATCAAAATGACCGGAACGTCCGACAAACCAATTATTGAATGGGATCAGGATGCGAAAAAGGAACAGGCTCAACAAAACCGTGAAGCAGCGAAACAAGATGCTAAATCTATCTTCAAAACAGAATTCGGTCTATTCAAAAATGATACATCCGTCAAAATCTATCAGCCTGTAAAACAAGCCAAGGAAGAATTACACATGGAATTCGGTCCTGCAAAAAAAGATGAACCTGTTCAGGAAATCAAAAAGGAAAAAAAGGATTCGAAAATCAATAAAGCCCTCAAAAAATGGAAAGACGAGGCTGATAAATCGAAGAAGGAAGGGGTTGATATTGGGGAATAGAACGTTCCTGTAACCTGTAGGTCAAGGGCATGCCCTTGACCTACAGGTTACAGGAACAAATTACAGGGATTGATCATAAAACCGATCCTCACTCCATTTAGAAACATTCTGTTCAATATAATCTGAAATACGGATAAATGATTGTTCATCACGAATAATATGTTCATAAAATCGTGTTTGCCATTCAAATTGATAACCTAATCTTCTCGCATGCTTGGTCACAGCCGATTTGTAAGAACCAATTATTGATGAAAGAGAATTTTTGCCAATGTTCTGAAACCGCTTTGAGCCAGTAATTTTATTATCATCCTCAGGTATGTAATTTCCATCAATCATAATGATCCCATGAATATGATTAGGCATTACCACAAACGGACCCAATTTTACATTTTTCGCATGATTTTTTATTTCGTGCCAAAAAACATCAGCTAAAGCACCAATGGTGGATAAATTCATTTTGCGATCACAAATTTCCCCAAAATAATGGGTTCGACCTGCTGTACAAATTGTTACAAAATAACTCGCATCCCAACGATAATCCCAATTTTGCAGTCGAATCGGGATGTTTTTATAGTTACTTTGATTATTGGTAGTCATACTTTTTTCTATTGAATATAAGAAAAAATACAATCTCACAAATCAAAAAAACCCTGCTTAGTACTTTCTAAACAGGGTATAAATTTTACTTTTTTCAACTCACATCTTCCTGTGATGCTGATGCTTTTCTTTGTGATGTTCTTTCTTAGCTTCCAGCTTTTGCTTTTGCTCAGGAGTTAAACTCGATTCTACAGAAGTTTTGAAAGCTTGATCATTAGCCTTCATTTGATTTCGAATTTCTTTTCGTTCTTCAGGTGTTGTCGAACCTTGGAGTTTATCACGAAGTGGTTGATTGGCCGTGTTTCTTTTCAATGCAGCTGCTTCCCATGTCGTTTGTTGCTCAGCCGTTAAACCCAGCTGTTTTGTAGCATGTTCGGTGTCTTTTTTCGCTCGTTCAGCAGGTGTAAGATTTTTCCTTGCTTCTTTTCTCGATGCTGAAGAAGATGTGTTTTGTGACAAAGCGATGGTAACAGAGCCCATCGTCACGGCTAGAAATAAAAGGAGTGTTTTCATAATCTATATTTTTTAGTAAGACTCTGTTTATTCGAAAAGGTTTAATTCAAACTTCGCACCTCGACAATGAGTCACAAAATCGGAACAATGCAATGTCTTTAAGCGAAGCGGTCTATGGTCTAATAGTCTTTCGTCTCTTTTTCGTATCTTTGCAGCATTCAATGGTAAAAATCAGAAATATCGAATTGGGTGAATTCCCGCTATTATTGGCTCCTATGGAGGATGTCAGTGATCCTCCGTTTCGTGCTTTGTGTAAAAAACACGGTGCCGATTTGATGTATACGGAATTTATCTCTTCCGAGGGATTGATCCGCGATGCTGCAAAAAGTGTCCAAAAAATGGATATTTACGAGTACGAACGCCCGGTTGGAATTCAGATTTTTGGTTACGACATTGAAAGTATGCGAACTGCAACCGAAATCATTGAAAAAACAAACCCAGACATCATCGATATCAATTTTGGTTGTCCCGTTAAAAAGGTGACTTGTAAAGGAGCTGGAGCTGGAATGCTGCAAGACATCCCGAAACTGATCCGAATGACGGATGAAATCGTAAAGGCTACTAATCTACCTGTTACAGTAAAAACGCGTTTGGGGTGGGATGATAAATCGAAATTTGTTGTCAGTACTGCTGAGAAATTGCAAGATGTTGGTGTAGAAGCCATTTCAATCCACGGAAGAACACGTCAGCAATTGTACAAAGGCGAAGCTGACTGGACATTGATCGGAGAAGTCAAAAACAATCCGCGCATGCACATTCCAATCTTCGGAAACGGGGATATCAAT
>CAIUKX010000219.1 GCA_903899795.1 uncultured Flavobacteriales bacterium | reverse complement strand
CTTTCAAATAGAAGAGTTTTAAAGCTCTAATTTTTTTCAGTCAATCACTGGAACAGGATTTCAGTTTAGAGACTGTTTAAGATAAAAACTAGTTGATCTGATTGTTGAGTAATCTAAAAGCTAGGAAATTATCAGTGAATTGAAAATTAAGAATTATCCTGTTGAAGAAGTGAACAGTCGTGGGGTAGATTCAATTCTGAACGAACTGGAAGAGAAATTGAACGATTGTGATATGGTTTATGTTTCTTTCGATGTGGATTCAATGGATCCGGGTTTGACATCGCATGGGACAGGTACACCGGTAAACGGAGGTTTAACTCCGGATCAGGCTAGAACTATTTTACAACGTTTAGCTCAGCATCCGAAGACCGTTTGTTTGGAATTTGTAGAAGTGAATCCTTGTTTGGATGAAAAAGTAAATAAAATGGCTGAAGTGACTGCCGAATTAGTGGAAGCAGTGGTGGATGTTTTAAGATAATAATTAGTAAAGAAGGTTTAAGAGCGAAGTAAAAATGGAAAACCCAATCACAGAGATTTTAGTAGATAATGCCGTACATCTTTTTGGAGGTGAAATTGATCCGAAAATGATTCAATTTCAAAAAACCAGGAAAGAGGTCGAAGGAGATTTAACATTGGTCATTTTTCCTTTTGTAAAAGCATTGCGCTGTTCTCCGGATGATGCGGGAAATAAAATAGGTTCTTTTTTAATGGAAAAATTACCTTTCATCGCTTCTTATCAGGTGATCAGTGGTTTTTTAAATTTTAATATCTCATCCGATTATTGGTTGTCTCAATTGGAGGAAATTGACAAGCAAAGCGATTTTGGATTTGCGCCAAAGGATTCCAAATCGATGATTATGGTAGAATATTCTTCGCCGAATACAAATAAACCTTTGCACTTAGGACATCTTCGAAATAATTTTTTAGGGTACTCTGTCGCTGAAATTTTGAAGGCGAACGGACATAAAGTGATCAAATCTCAAATCATCAATGATAGAGGGATTCACATTTGTAAAAGTATGCTGGCCTGGGAAAAATTTTCTCCTTTGAATGAAAAGGGTGAACGCGAAACTCCTTCGAATACTGGATTGAAAGGTGATAAATTGGTTGGTAAATACTATGTTGAGTTCGATAAACAGTTCAATGCAGAAGCAAAATCGATAATAGAGCTCTGGGAAAAAGGAGATTTTTCGGGTTTTTCCAATAAGATTAGTGAAGAATTCATCCGTCTTTCAGAAGCGAAAGCAGGAAAAGATGATAAGGCTGTCAAAGGACTTGATGAAAAGATTAAGGATTTAGCAAAAAATGAAACCAGTCTTCTGAAAGAGGCGAAAGATATGTTGGTGAAATGGGAAGCCCGTGATCCACAGGTTTACCTTTTATGGACGACTATGAATAGTTGGGTCTATGAAGGATTTGCTTCGACTTATAAAGAAATGGGAGTTGATTTCGAGAAGCTCTATTATGAATCAGATACGTTTATTCTTGGAAAAGATATTGTTATCGAAGGTTTGCAAAAAGGCGTTTTTTATAAGAAGGAAGATGGTTCGGTTTGGATTGATTTGACCAGCGATGGTTTGGATGAAAAACTATTGCTTCGTTCGGATGGGACTACTGTTTATATGACCCAAGATGTTGGAACAGCAGTTGATCGATACAAAGATTTTCCTGATCTGCAGGGAATGATTTATACGGTGGGAAATGAACAGGATTATCATTTTAAAGTTCTGTTTTTGATTCTGAAGAAACTGGGATATGAATGGGCGGAAAATTGTTTCCATCTTTCCTACGGAATGGTTGATTTACCTTCCGGAAAAATGAAATCACGTGAAGGAACGGTTGTGGATGCTGATGACTTAATGCATGAAGTGGTTCAAAGTGCGAAAGAAATGAGTCAGGAACGTGGCTATCTGGAAGGAATGACAGAAGATGAGCGTACTAATCTTTTCCGTTTGATTGGAATGGGAGGATTGAAATACTTCCTATTGAAAGTAGATCCTAGAAAGCGTATGATGTTCGATCCTGCAGAATCAATCGAATTGAATGGTAATACGGGACCTTTTATTCAATATGCTCATGCGAGGATCAAGTCACTTATTGCAAAAGGTGGCTCAGATCTGACTTTGAATAAAACAGAGATTGGTTCTTTTGAAAAAGAAATTATCAAACATTTGGTAGAATATCCATTGGTTATCAAAGATGCTGCCAAAGAACTTTCACCAGCCTTAATTGCAAACTATATTTATGAACTGGTCAAATTGTACAATCAGTTTTATCAAAATGTTCCTATTTTAATCGAGGAAGATGAAAAATTGAAAGTTATGCGTTTGATTCTCAGTGAAAACGTTGCGAAAGTGATCAAATCTTCGATGTTACTTTTAGGGGTTGAAGTTCCGAATCGGATGTAATAATTGTTATAAAATATTCAAAAAAATCCGTTTTTTGTTAATAAAGTAATAAAAAATACTTGTTTTTATAGATGAGATAGTGTATGTTTGTTTCGCTTAAACTTTAACGAATACAACACTATGAAAAGAAAATTACTCTCGCTAGGGGTTACTGTTCTGTTTTTTGGACTATCCTCCTTTTCCCAAAATCTTTCGACATTAGAAACTAAAGTGCCTACAAGTGTCTATACACAAGTAAGTTCAATGGTTCCTACTCACTCGATCCCAACTCCGAATATGGATCAGATCCAAGCTGAGGATGCGGTTCGCGATGCACAGGGAATGTTATACCGAATCGGTGTAGCTTCTTTTACAAACCTAACTCAATCCAATTCAGGGGTATGGACAACATTGCCGTCCGGTGAGAAAAAATGGCAGTTGGCTATTAAAAATCCTGGAGCAGAGGCTTTGAGTTTTATTTTTAGCTCTTTTGTATTGTCTCAAGGGTCTCAATTTTGGGTACAGACAAGAGATGGTAAAAAAGTTTCAGATGTTTTTACCAAAGCAGATATGCTAGAAGATTTGCAGCAAAATATACCGCTTTGTTTCGGAGATGATTTGGTTTTGACGTGTATCGACCCTGCTTATGCCACACCGTCTTCTTTTACTTTGCAAAGAGTAATTTATAATTACCGTAGTACAGGTAATCCAAATCCTCAAAAAATAAATGAGGCTGGAACATGCGAAGTGAATGTTAACTGTCCTGAAGGTGCAAATTACCAAGAGGAGAAAAGAGGTGTTGCAAGAATCTATGTGGTAGAGGCTTCAGGTGCTGGATGGTGTTCAGGATCTTTGGTTAATAATACTGCTCATGACTGTAAGCCATTATTTTTAACGGCACTTCACTGTGGCCCTGCCGCTTCAACATCAGCAGCAAATATGAATTTATGGGTGTTTTATTTCAACTATGAAGCACCTGGATGTACAAATCCTACTGCAGTTGGAACATTGGATACGCATACGGTTACTGGATGTGTGCGTTTGGCTGACTCAAATGATTATACGACCAATATTACAAAAGACGATTTTTTATTGGTTCAAATGGGAACATTGGCCAATGAAGCAGCAACAATTACTACTTTAAAATCTGCAAGTATCAATGCATACTGGAACGGATGGGATGCAAACAATACAGCTTCAGCTTCTGGTGTTGGAATTCACCATCCAGCTGGAGATATTAAGAAAATTTCGACCTATACTGCAGCTGTTACGTCAGATTCATATAGTGGGACAACTCTGAATACGCATTGGAAAGTGACTTGGGTATCCACTGCTACAAGCTTTGGTGAGACTGAAGGTGGTTCATCAGGCTCTCCTTTATTTACATATAACAATGGGAGCAGTAGAATCATTGGGACATTATCGGGTGGACCTTCAGGATGTGGAGTAACATCTCCGAACAATTATGATTTATATGGAAAAGTAGCTGCTCACTGGACGGATGATGGTACAACTTCTGCTTTGAGTTTGAAGTATCACTTGGATCCGGGAAATACGGGAGCTATGGTGTTAGATGGTTCAAGCGATCCTTGTTCGGCACCGGCTGTTCCTGTGGCTGATTTTTCTGCTGATAATGTTACTCCTTGTATTGGATCAACAGTCATTTTTACGGATTTAACTACAGGAATCCCTACAGGTTGGTCATGGACGTTCACTCCAAATACAGTAACCTATGTAGGAGGAACATCTTCTACATCACAAAACCCGCATGTACAGTTCAATGCAGTTGGGCCTTACACAGTAGCTTTGACAGCAACTAACACGCAAGGAAGTAATACAGCTACTAAACCAAGTTATATTACTCCTACAACAGGAGCAACTTTGCCATTGATTGAAAACTTTGAAGGTGCAACATTTCCTCCAACCGGATGGATCATTGGAAATGCTGATGCAGGAGCAACGGCTTGGGGTACAGCCGGTACAAAAGGGATTGTGAAACAAGCGGCTGCTGGAAACACAGGAAGTGCGACAGGTTCTGCAGCGATCGATCTTTTCAATTATTCAGATACATCTCAAGTGGATAACTTGATTACAAAACCAATTAGTTTGGTAGGTGCATCTGCTCCGAAAATGACATTCAAACGAGCGTATAAATATTATAATTCAACTACTGCTCCGACAAAATATCATGATGAGTTAAGAGTATATGTTTCCACTGATTGTGGTTCAACATATAGTTCGGCTTTGTACTATAAAAAAGGAGTGCAACTGGCGACAAACGGAACTATTAATACGGCATTCACTCCGTCAGTTGCTGGGGATTGGGATATTGATACGGTAGATTTGACAGCTTATATTGGTCAAAACGTATTGATCAAGTTTGAGGTTACGAATAGATATGGTAATGATTTGTATCTGGATGACATTAATATTGCCAGTTCAGCTGCAACAGTAGCTTCTGTAGCTATTACTTCAAGTGATGCTGATAATAGTATTTGTGCAGGAGCTTCTGTAACTTTTACAGCAACTCCTACCAATGGAGGAAGTGCTCCAACTTATCAGTGGAAAGTGAATGGATCTAATGTTGGTACAAATTCACCAACATATACAACTACTACGTTAACGACAGGTCAGTCGGTTACGTGTGTTATGACTTCTAATTTAGCTGGCGTAACAGGTAGTCCGGCAACTTCTAATGCAATTGTTACGACAGTTAATGCAATTCCTGCTACTCCTGCAGCTAGCAGTAATTCACCGGTTTGTGCAGGATCATCAATTAACTTAACGACTGCAACAGTGGCTTCTTCAACTTACGCTTGGACTGGGCCTGTATCATATACAAGTACTTCTCAAAATCCAACGATTACTGGCGCGACTTCAGGAATGGCAGGAAGTTACAGTGTTACCGTAACAACAAATGGTTGTACTTCAGCAGCAGGATCAACTACAGTCGTTGTTAATCCGGTAGTGGTACCGAGTGTGGCGATAGCTATTACAACTGGTGGAAATCCAACTTGTCCAGGTCAGTCCTTAACTTATACAGCAACACCTACGAATGGAGGAACAACACCTACATATCAGTGGAAAGTGAATGGAACCAATGTTGGAACGGGTGTGACATACACAAGTTCTTCCATTGCTAATAACGATGTTGTGACTTGTGTAATGACTTCAAACGCAACATGTGCTAGTCCTGCAACTGCTACATCGAATTCAATTACGATGTCAGTTACTTCTTCTGTTACACCATCTGTAAGCATTTCTGCTTCAAGTACAAGTATTTGTAATGGAGTTTCTGTAACATTTACACCGACGCCGACAAATGGAGGTTCTGCTCCAACATATCAGTGGAAATTAAATGGAACAAATGTTTCTACAGGTGCGACTTATACAAATGCATCTTTAGCTAATAATGATGTTGTAACTTGTGTGATGACTTCAAACTCTGGATGTGCAAGTCCGACTACAGGAACTTCCAACTCTGTAACTATGACAGTTTCGTCTCCGGTTACTCCAGCAGTTTCTATAGCTATGACATCAGGAACAAATCCAGCTTGTTCTGGAACATCTGTAACATTTACACCTACACCTACAAATGGTGGAACAACTCCAACATATCAATGGTTGGTAAATGGTTCAAACAGTTCAACAGGTGCTACATTTACTAGTTCTTCATTGGCAAATAATGATGTTGTTACATGTACAATGACTTCTAATGCTGGTTGTGTTACAGCGTCTACTGCAACATCTACAGGGATTACAATGACAATAAACACATCTGTAACTCCTTCGGTTTCTGCTGCTATAACAACAGGAACAAATCCAGCTTGTTCAGG
>CAIUKX010000218.1 GCA_903899795.1 uncultured Flavobacteriales bacterium | reverse complement strand
TCCAGATTGGCATGTAGTAGCAAAAGAACTTGTAAAAGGAAAAAAATATTACATTGGTTATTACTCTGCTATGCAAATTCATGGTTTAATAACCCAACCTAGCTTGAATGAAATCATTGTGACAGATTCACAGATTAAACCATCTAAACTTAAAATTAAAGGTGTAGAATTTCAATTTGTCACGCATACTAAAACACGTTTTTTTGGATTCAAAAATACTTGGATTAACAAGCATGATAAAGTTATGGTTAGTAATCTTGAAAAAACACTGGTGGATGCTTTAACAAAACCTCATTTATGTGGAGGTATTGTAGAGATAGCCAAAGCAATTTATGAAACACGAGAAAAAGTTAATCTGGAATTACTGATTGAATACTTGATTCAAAATGATAGTAATGCAGCTATCAAAAGATATTTGTTTCTTTGTAACTTATTAAGTATAAATTGGACGATTGACCATGAATCAATGATGACTAAACTCGTTAGTAATTATTCTTTATTAGACACATCCGCTCCAAATGAGGGAAAATACAATTCAAAATTTGGACTGAAAATCAACATGGATGTCCTAACAATTAAAAACGCAATATACTCATGATAAAACCGAGTGAACTCAGTAAGATTGCCAATAAAGAAGGTGTTCGACCACAACAAATCGAAAAGGATTATATTATTTCTTGGATTTTATGGGGTATTTCTAACGATGAGTTTCTTAAAAAGGCAATTATATTTAAAGGTGGTACTTGTTTAAAAAAGATATACTTCGAAGATTATCGCTATTCGGAGGACATGGATTTTACAATTCATCCAGATATGGAAGCGAATATTTTAGATAATGAAATCTATTCAGCATTCAACCGTATTTTTAGAGAAATCAAGGATGTTGCAAACATTGATATTTCAATCCCAGATTCCTCAAAAGATGTTCATGAAACATCTGGAAGTATTAAATTTTATATTGATTATGTTGGTCCTCTTGGTGGTAATGGTGACCATGTGAAAATGGATATAACTAGAGGAGAGAAACTTGAATTTGATATTCACCAAGGAATTGTAATTCATCAATATTCAGATTTAGAAGAAGAATCTGAAACTTTTAAAGTTCAAGCTTATAAATTAGAGGAGGTTGTTATTGAAAAAATGGCTGCTTTAATGGGAAGAACCGTTCCTAGAGATTTATATGATTTCGAATACTTAACAAATAATGAAGGTATAGAACTACAAGATATCTATTATGAGTTTCAACGGAAAGCCGCATATAAAAATCAAAATCCATCCGAATTTATTCAAAAAGTATCATCTAAAGAGAAGACATTTGAAATGGGTTGGGATAAGAATTTAAGTCACCAAATGAAATCTCTACCAAAATTCAAAGATGTTTGGAGGGATACAAACAAGCAATTTAGAAAACTGGAGAAGATAAAATAATACTTTAAGTGTAAGTACACTTAACAAGTGCATAAATGCTAAAAAATGCATCATTTTGCATATTCTAACGAACACAACCAACTGATTTACAGTGTGTAACATAGATATTTAAACCTCTGTTAATCAGAGGGTCCCTGGTTCGAGCCCAGGAGAGGGAGCAAAAAAGACTTACAGAAATGTAGGTCTTTTTTGGTTTTATAAGGTACTGATTATCTTTAAGATGCTATAAACAGCTGAGCTAAGAGATAATTTTCGATAATCCCCAAAAGATGCTTCTAGTGATTTTATTATCTAGTAGAGTGGTGTTTTAGAGTGTAGTTTTTGAAACACTCACCAATAACCTTAAACTAAAACCATAAATAAAATGAAAAAACTACTATACTTATTCAATACTGTAAACAAAAATATTCGTTTCTGTTTTTTAGTTTCCATTGGTCTAGTTTTACTAATTGAATTAGTATTAAATAATCATGACGAATTATTTAGTGGAGGTCATAAAATAGGACAAATAGTTTCTACAATATTGATGTCATTCGCTACGAGTTTTATTTTTTATTTTATCGTAGCCTAGGGATAATTTGCTTATTTAAACTTATTGATTCAAGAATAACCTGGTTATCTCGTATAGAAATTTTTAAATCTGAGGGATTGATTGAATATGAATCGAGATTTTTTGGTGCTAAGTAATTTATTTCATATTTTCTTAAATTTGGTCTACAAATTACGTTACCTAACTTAGGATCTGGAAGATGGACTACTTCTGCCAAAATCACATCTTTTTTTTCTATTTTTGATTTTTCAAATAAGGATATCTCTTCCCCTAATTCAAATAATTTTGGATGAATATGTAAAAAACGCCCTATTAAATTAAGCGCACTTGAGCCTCCAACAGATTTTATATAAATTAATTCTTCATTATTTGAATCATATCCAATATTTGCCATTACCGAAACCGTTTCAGGCAAATTACAATTAATCAGATTCTTACTGATTTTGTCTTGATCTTGTATAATTCCCCCCATATTTAGGACAACTAATTAAAGTGTAAATTTGTTAGTTGAAATATGAAAAAAGAGAGACGTAAATTCAGTGCTGCTTTTAAGACAAAAGTAGCCTTGGAAGC
>CAIUKX010000217.1 GCA_903899795.1 uncultured Flavobacteriales bacterium | reverse complement strand
TCCTATCAGTACATTAGGAGAAATTGTTTCTTGTTTGAGAAAAAAGTGAACGGCTCTCGGGCTTCCAAAAAACAAGGCTTGATAGTCTTTTTTTACTTCAAATGGAATAGCTTCAAACTGAAGAAATGAATGGGAAATTAATTCAATGTGACGTGCTGTGCAATAGTCACTTAAAACATTGACTTCACTTTTTGACTTGGAAATAAATAGTTTTTTTATCATCTGTTTATCCTCCCCATTGCTCCTATACTATGACTTCAGCGTATGCATTAATCCCCTCCGATTATCGGAGCAAGTACTCCAAAGGGGAACAAAATCACTCCTCAGAAGAAGCGGTAGTGATATCATCTACGATCAATTCTGCCAAACCGTCCAGGTCATCAGCCTTGTATTCATACCATGCCGAACCGGTTGTCCAATCGTCAGAATGGGAAACATAAACAATATTATTTTCATCACAATAAACACCTAAAGGTAATTGACATCCGCCCTGCATCAGGTTAAGCACTTTTCGTTCCACCGCAATTCTGTTTTGAACATCTTCGTGATTCAAATTTTGAAGAATTTCAAACAAAGACTGATCTGTTTCTCTGATCTGCAAAGCCAAAACACCTTGCGCCGGAGCCGGAACAAATGCTTTTGGATTCAAAACTTCCACTTCAAATTCCGATAAATCAATTTGAAGTCGATCAACTCCTGCTTTCGCTAAAAGGATGGCATCGTACTGCCCGTCTCTTAATTTTTGGATTCGGGTCGGTACATTTCCTCGCAGATCTTTGATTTCCAAATCGTCTCTGAAACGAACTACCTGCGATTTTCTTCTCGCAGAAGACGTCCCGATGACTGCACCGGTTTTCAATCTCCAATTGTTACTTGAATCAACCGCAGTCTTACTGATCAACAATAAGTCAGAAGGATCTTCCCGCTCTGAAACACAAGCCACAATTAATCCTGCCGGTGGATTTGTTTCCAAATCTTTGTGAGAGTGAACCGCCAAATCAATTGTTTTTTCCAATAAAGCGGTTTCAATTTCTTTTGTGAAAAATCCTTTCCCTTCCAGTTTATCGAAGCTAAGGTGTTGAATCGCATCTCCCTGCGTAACGATGATTTTTATTTCAACGGTACATCCTAACGCTTCCAATTGCGATTTTACGTGATTCGCTTGCCACAAGGCCAGATCACTTCCCCTAGATCCAATAATAATGTGTTGCATTTTTTATTTTTTGAGTAGAATTTCTTTGGCCATCAACATGGGAACACTCATGTATTTTTTCTCCATGTAGCCAATGATTTTGTCTAATATTTCCCGTGAATTATCGTCCAACAAATCCAAATCGGTTTTGAAAACTTCATTCACGGCCGTTTCTCTGATTTCTTTTACTTTTTGAGGTACTCCTCTCATCGCCAATTCAACAGTTCGTACTTTATTCAAGTGTTGAAAATCAAAAATTGCTTCGGTAATAATTTCCTCCACATGTTGAATTTCTTTCGAACGTTCCATTAAATTTTGATTGGAAATTTTTTGAAGTACTTCAACCGAAATATGTGTTACGTGATGTTTTTCTATGATTTTAGGATCCAAATCCTGAGGAAGAGCAATATCGATTACCACTTTTCGATCGGTTTCACCTTGTAACAATTGCTCGTATATTTCCGGTGTAATAATATGTGCTTCCGATCCTGTACAACTGATGATAACATCAAATCCACGTGAATACGATTTAAGTTCTTCCAAGGTATATGCCTCACCGTTCAAATCTTTTGCCAATGTTTGACCATTTGCCAGTGTACGGTTGAATACAACAAAATTTCTGAAACCATGCTTGCGCAAGAATCTGCTCATGTTCGTATTCGTAACACCCGCACCGATGATGATGATCCGAGCATCCAAAGCAATGTTCAAATCTCTCAATTTATGGTACGCCAATGAAACTACCGATACGGGTTTTGTTGCTATTGAAGTCTCAGTGTATACTTTCTTTGCAGTCTCTATGGTTTGACGCATTACAAGTCGAATAAAATCACCTGTCAACTCCATTTTTTTAGAAGTATCAAATGCATTTCGAACCTGTGTAATAATTTCTCGTTCACCTATCACCATCGAATCAATGGATGAAGCAACGCTCAACAGATGTTCAACTGCATCAATTTTAGAAAAAAGATCTGCACTCTTTGCATAGTGAGCTACGTCCTCATCTGAAAAATCAGGATATAAAGTTTTGAAAAATTTCAGTAAGAAGGAGTAATCTACAACTTCTTCGGTACAAAAAATGAACTCAACCCGGTTACAAGTTGAAAGAAACATTAATTCCTGAAGTTCGAGTGATTCTTTTAAAGTTGTCAAACATGCCTGTTGTTTCACATCCTCGATATGAAGTTTTCCTATTTCGCTCACACCTATGTTCCGATGTGTAAATGCTACGATATTGAAATTGATCAGCACGTTCCCCTCTAATTTTAACACAAAGTTAATAGGCTTTTGCCTTTCTTTTGTCATATAATTGTCACTAAAGACTATTTAGAATTAATTTACATTAGCCTGCGCTATTGACATTCGATCATGGATAATCAATAGTGAATATGTAACCATCTTAATTTCATTTGCATTATATTTGTAACAAGTCATTTAATGTGGGGAATATGAAAACTAAAAATCAACGATTTATTTATTGCTTATTGCTTGTGTTTTCATTTTTGGTGAATCATAATTCAAGCTTTTCTCAACGTGATATGACTCCGGGGAAGAATTCCAAGCGAAATAAAGTTTTTGGAGGACCAGCGGATCGAAGGGAATTACGACCATATGGTTTTCAGTTTTCCGCCGGTCCGGCTTATTCAATGACCCGTCTTCACAATCCTACTGTACATACAGAGGCCATACCCGGTAGACCTGTTGATTATGTGATCGATCCAAGTGGTAAATTAGGCTTTTTTGCTGAGATCGGGATGGCACATTTTCCGATGAAAGCACCGAAAATAAAATTTATCAAAAAGCGGTTTTTCAGTTACTACGACTGGGGATTAGGATTCAAGTATCTGGGAGGAAAAGAAACAACCAACATCACCAATTATGATCCAACAGGTACAGTTGTGATGTCTACTCAATCAGGTGAAGGTAATGATTTGGCTAATACGACTAAAGGCTACTACAATGACTATGTCTACGGTAGATTTACTTTACACAAAAACATCTATCTGGGCGACAAATATTATTTGGACAATGGAATAGGCGTTAATTTCGATTACCGTGTTTTAACCGGTACTCAAAATTACATCGGATCGTACATGGCAGGAACTCAACATTTTCATAAACCTTTCGTGGCGCAATTTCATTATGACTTAGGGCTTGGAATTAAATTGAGAAGAGGTAGCTACCTGATACCTGGAATTCAAATCCCAATTTTAGGAATGGCTGAATTTCACAAAGGAAATCCTTCTCTTCAATGGTATTCTTCCAATTACTGGCCGATTTATGCTCATTTAAAATACATCATTTTATTACCGAAAAAGAAATCGAAAGGTTGTAACGAAGGAACGGAAGAAGACAGAAAACGGAACAAAGAATATATGCAGGGACAGTAATTCCCTACTTTGCCGGGAACTACTCAGTTTGACTACACTTTCAAAAAGATTAAATTATTAAAACAATGAAAAAAATATTTCATTTAAGCTCGTGTGATACTTGTCAGCGAATCATCAAGGAAATAAAACCAGGAAAAGATGTTGAATTACAAGATATCAAAGCCCATAATATCGATCCCAAAACGTTGGATTGGTTAAAAGAAAAAGTAGGGTCTTACGAAGCCCTTTTCTCTAAAAGAGCTCTAAAATTCAGAGCAATGGGACTCAACGAGATGAACTTAACTGAACAAGATTACCGGAAATACATGCTGGAAGAATACACTTTTTTGAAACGCCCGTTTATGATCAACGGCGAGCAGGTATTTATTGGCAACGCGAAAAAAGAAGTTGAAGCTGCAGTAAAGAGTTTTCATTCGTAAATGAAATTTTCCCAAAATGCCCGTGCACATATAGCACTTTTCATGGTGAATACCTTGTACGGAGCCAGTCATGTAATTGCAAAAGGGATCATGCCTTTTTATTTGAGTCCTAATGTTTTTATTTTATTTCGTGCAGCCGGAGCAACACTCCTTTTTTGGTTAACGCGCCTTTTCTTTATTCGTGAAAAAGTAGAACGAAAAGATCTGGTATTACTTGCCGTTTGCGGGATTTTTGGTGTGACGATCAATCAACTTTTCTTCTTCCACGGATTGAATTTGTCTTCCTCGATTAACTCAGGAATTATCATGACTGTCAATCCGATTCTGGTGGTCATTCTTTCCTTTTTTCTGTTAAAAGACAAAATAACCGTCACTAAAATCATCGGTATCATTCTTGGAACTGCTGGAGCAATATTATTAACCTTGGCAGGAGGTTCAGGTAAAGGTGATTCAATGCTTGGCGATTTTTTCCTGTTCATCAATGCATTCAGCTACGCCATCTATCTTGTAATTGCCAAACCTTTGATGAAAAAATACCAGCCATTAACGGTAATCACCTATATTTTTACCTTTGGAACAACTTTCATTCTGCTCTATCCGCCAACTATTCCTGAATTTCTTAACACCGATTTTTCTACATTCACCACTGAAATTACGCTCAAAGTAATCTACGTGATCGTGGGTGTCACCTTTTTCACCTATCTTCTGACGATGTATGGACTGAAATATCTGAGTCCGGCAATTTCCAGTTCTTATATTTATCTACAACCTGTTTTGGTTGTCTTTTTCGCCTACACCTTAAGTTCAATGGGACTTGCAGCTGATTACACAAATACGATAACACTACCTAAAATTTTGTACATGTTGCTTATCTTTTCAGGAGTTTACACTATTTCCCGAAAGAATAGTTGACAAAGATTCACAATTAATACCGAATTAATCTTCTTGGATAAAAGACCGATAAACCTCATGTCTTTCATCTTGTGATCTTGAATCTTACAGTCTTTTTACTATTTTTACAAAAAAAATACAGCGTATGTTAAAATCAATGACGGGATATGGTAAGGCTACAGCAACCTATCACGGTAAAAGAATCTCCGTAGAAATTCGTTCACTTAACAGTAAATCGCTTGATTTAAATGTAAAATATGCTTCGATTTACAAGGAAATTGAAGGAGATATTCGCAGTATCATTGGTGAAACTTTGGATCGTGGAAAAATTGATCTGATGATCAATATCGACGGAACTGGAGAAGCGAAAAATTATACCGTAAACAAAGATTTAGCGGTTGCTTATTACAAAGATTTAAAATCAGTTAACGACGCGATCGGTGAAAAATCAGAAGATTATTTGTCTTTGATTTTACGAATGCCAGACATTTTCATCAATGAAAAAGAAGAACTTACCGAAGATGAAAAAAATTGGATTCTAAACTTGGTCAAAAATGCTGTTGACGAATTGAACCTCTTCCGGCGACAAGAAGGTAAAGCACTGGAAAACGAATTCACCATTCGCATTGAAGACATCCGCAGACTTTTGCTGGATGTGCCGAAATATGAAAACGAACGGATTGATACCATTCGTGAACGGATGCGTAAGAGTTTGGAAGAGTTGGAAAACAAAACCTACGACGATAATCGTTTCGAACAAGAGATGATTTTTTACATCGAAAAACTGGACATCTCCGAAGAAAAAATGCGACTTATGAACCATTTGGATTACTTTTTGGAGACGATGATTCTTCCTTCAGGCGGAAAGAAATTAGGTTTTATTTCTCAAGAAATCGGTCGTGAAATCAATACCTTGGGAAGTAAAAGTAATCATGCTGAAATGCAAAAACTGGTTGTCGACATGAAGGACAATCTCGAAAAAATTAAGGAACAAATTTTAAATACACTTTAAAAGTCTATTAAGAGTAATGTTGGATCATAATAAAGGTAAATGTGTTATTTTCTCAGCCCCATCCGGTGCAGGCAAAACGACAATTGTACATTACCTTCTTCGTCAATCCCTTGGATTGCAATTTTCTGTATCAGCTTGTAGTCGTGACCCACGAGGAAATGAAATCGATGGTAAGGACTATCATTTTTTAGGCTTGGAAGGTTTCAAACAGCACATCGAACAAAATGCTTTTTTAGAATGGGAAGAAGTCTATACCAATAACTATTACGGAACTTTGAAGTCTGAAATTGAACGCATTTGGGCAAACGGTAAAACCGTTATTTTCGATGTTGATGTTATCGGAGGCTTGAATTTAAAACGCATTTTTGGTGATCAGGCATTGGCAGT
>CAIUKX010000216.1 GCA_903899795.1 uncultured Flavobacteriales bacterium | reverse complement strand
GCTTCCAAGGCTACTTTTGTCTTAAAAGCAGCACTGAATTTACGTCTCTCTTTTTTCATATTTCAACTAACAAATTTACACTTTAATTAGTTGTCCTAAATATGGGGGGAATTATACAATTTGCCTATGTGGTTTCTCATGACCTTAAGGCTCCGTTACGAGCCATAAACAACCTCACAACCTGGATTATGGAGGACATGCCTGAATTGGATGACGATATTGCTAATAACTTCAATCTATTAAAAGGACGTGTCAGTAGAATGGAAAATCTCATCAATGGTGTACTAGCCTATTCCAAAATAGGGAGAGCAGAAGTTTCTTATGAAAATATCTCCATCTATAAACTCGTCAATGAAATAAAAGATCTCGTCAATACAGAAAAGAAAATTGACTGCATTGTACGAAAAAACTTGCCAGAAATTTATTCTTCCCGATTATTGCTAGAACAAGTTTTTTCAAACCTGATCAGTAATGCCATTAAATACAACGATAAGGAAGTGAGTAAAATCGAGATTGGATGTATAGACTTCCCTACTTACCATGAATTTTATGTAACAGATAATGGACCGGGCATTGCTCCTCAGTATCAAGATAAAATTTTTAAAATATTTCAAACCATAGAGGCTCGAGATAAACGAGAAAGTACTGGAATCGGATTATCCATCGTTCAAAAAATAATGGAAGAACTCAAAGGAAAAATATGGATCGAATCGGATGGTGTTAGTGGATCTACATTCAAGTTCATACTATCAAAAAAAAGAACCTTAAAAACAAATTATCATGAAAATACAAGGACAAAAACTCGAAATTCTCAGAAAGGAATTTGATGAATTTGTTTTCATCGTTTCACATGACGTTAAGGCACCGCTAAGAGCAATTACCAATTTGACCCATTGGATTGAGGAAGATTTGGCCTATACACGGAACGAAGAGGATATCCTCGAAAATTTCTCTATGCTGAAGGAACGTGTTAAAAGAATGGAAGATATGATAGACTCTTTAGGGGAATATTCAAGAATCCATAAAGAAAATCTGACTGTCTATAAACAAAACGTATTTGAATTTCTTGATCGGGTTACTAATAGTTCAATCACATGCCCTAATATTCAGATTAACAAACACTACGAAATTTCCAACCCGATTATTGAAACCAATTTCGGTAAACTGGAAAGGATTATTAAAGAATTGATAGAGAATTCCATTCGTTTTGCGAATAAATCAACTATCACTATCAATATCAGGGCTTTGGAAGACGAAGACTTTTATGTGTTTCAGATCAGTGATAATGGTTGTGGCATTCCGAAAGAGGTTCGTGACAAAATCTTTAAAATATTTTATACTGTACGTCCCAAAGATATTTTTTATTCAACCGGAGCAGGATTGGCAATTTGTAAAAAGATCTGCCAGTTCGTCGGGGGAGATATTCTTTATATCGAGCAAGAGAATGAAGGGGCTTGTTTTGAAGTCAAATGGCCCAAAAATAACTTAATAAATGACGATTATGAGTCCTAAAATTATCAATATCCTCCTAGTTGAAGACGACGAAGTGGACATAATGAATGTAAAGCGAGCTTTTAAGCGAAATAACATTAATAATCCATTATACATTGCTAGAGATGGTGAAGAGGCTCTTACGATGCTTCGTGATAAAGTCGTTCCGTTTCCAAAGATTGCAATAATCGATATCAACATGCCCAAGATGAATGGTATCGAATTACTCAAAGAAATACGAAAAGATGAGGAGTTGAAAATTATATCTGTTTTTGTGCTGACTACTTCTAATGTTGACAGCGATATCATTGAAGCTTATAATCTGAATGTCGCAGGTTATATTCTGAAACCATTGTCGTTTGAAAAATTTGTTGAAGCAGTTTCTACACTGAATAATTTTTGGCAATTATGTGAATAAAACTTTATGCTATGAATACTTCTATCCGAATACTCGTAATTGATGACGATAAGATCGACGGAATGGCTATTTCAAGATCGATTTCTAAATCAAATATTAAGTGCGAAATTAATAACGCTTCGACTATAGGTGAAGCAGATGAAATTTTGTCAAAAAAAGAGTTTGATATCATCTTCCTGGATTATATTCTTCCTGATTCAGATGGAGTAACTTTTCTAAAGCATATCCGAAAAAAAGGAATTGAAACTCCCGTTATTTTCATCACATCACAAGGTGACGAAGTCATTGCAACGAGTGTTATTCGCGAAGGGGCACACGACTATATTC
>CAIUKX010000215.1 GCA_903899795.1 uncultured Flavobacteriales bacterium | reverse complement strand
TGGCTTTATTGATGAATGGAAGTGCTTCCGAATAGTTTGCTTTATCATTGTGAATCCATGCAATTGAAAAATAATTCTGGGGATCCAAAGGTGCAAGCTGAATTAATTGTTGATAGCTTTTTAAAGCTTCATCGGATTTCCCTGCTTTTTGATAAGCGTCGGCTAATTTTTGAAGTAAAGAGATTGAATTGGGAGAGATAGCACTTGCAGCCTGGTAACTTTAATTGCTTTATCGTATTCTTCTTTGGTCATTGAAATTTGACCTTTAGCTTCCAATATCGAAAGTGATTTTGGAGAGTAATATTCTGCATTGGAAAGAATGATGTCTGAATACCTGGTCTGTTCAGCGTTCAATTTTTGAAGTGCTATTTCGGTAAAAAGATTCCCGAATTGTTTTTTCTGATCGCTTGTCATTTCCTTTTCTTCTTTGATGAAAAACCACTGTGAAAAGCCGATTTTTCCCGTTTCGCCCTCTACTCCAAATGTCAAAAGGTAAGGCTGGGGAGAAAGAATTTTCGGAAGTTCAAAAGTAAGTTTTCCATTCCATGAATTTTGGAGTGATTTTTTTTCCGAGTAAACAGTTGCACCTTTTGAATCGATCCATGTATAGGAATAATTGTACTTCGTGCTTTTGAAGTTTACCGTGTTTATTTGTATTCCCAAAGGCTCCGATTTTTGAAAATCCAAAGAAGTAAGGGGAGCTTTCGACTTGGTCAAAAATGATCCGTCGATTTCAACACTTTGACCATTCAAACAGTAACTGGGATCAGCGAACCATTTGAGATAGTTGTTCGAATTCATCGTTGCATCAGAGTGGTCGACAAGTTCGAATGGGCATTCCAATAGAATTTCAGAAGTTCCTTTTTTATCAAAAAAACGAATTTTAAGTAAAATATTTTTTGCATCGATGGTAGGAGTGAAGTCAACACTTAGATTGGTAAGCATATCCGGAGTAATGTCGACATCTTGTTCAGCATAAAGATCTTCCGAAGTAAAAAGAATTGTATCAGCATCGAGATTAATCATGGTGAGTCCTATTCCGAAAAATACATTTCCATCAATTTCGGTAAATCCTGTCGGTTTGTTGGCACGAATGGAAATTTCACTTATTTTATCCACGCGATTGGATAATAATGTCCCCTCTTCCAATTTTATTTCAATGGATGAATAAGAGAGTCCTTTTGAAACACATTTCCATTTTAAAAAAGGGTCGGACTCTATGATAGTTTGAGAAAATAGTGGTGAAGTGATGAATAAAAGAAGAGCTATGCGTATGATTTTCATTCGATTGTTTTTGGACAAATATAAACCTTTTTGAATTTTTTGTTTTGAATGCTTAATTTTTAATTCATAATTCATTCTGTTACTTTTATTAAATTTTGAATTCTATCTTTGTATCAAAAATCGGAAATCATGGAAATTGTGTTACAATTTGCTTTAATTATTATTCCAGCGGGAGCTGTATTTGCGACAGTTTATTTGTTTTTAAGAAAACAAAGTGAGAAAGAAATTCGTCACCTGCAAATAGAATTAAGAAAAGAGCGTCAAAATTTTTTCCTTCCGAGCAGAGTGGAATCGTATCAACGCGCTGTCTTGCTGATGGAGCGAATTCATCCGAATAGTTTGGTAATGCGTATTCACAATCCGGGATTACCCGCAAAAGCTATGCAGGCTGATTTACTGAAAGCAATTCGGGAAGAATACGACCACAATGTAGCCCAACAGATTTTTATTTCTCTTAATGGATGGAAAATGGTGAGAGATTCGAAAGAAGAAACCATCAAGATTATCAACCTGGCAGGAAATCAAATGCAGCCCACTTCAACTTCAACTGATCTGGCAGCGAAAATTTTCGAAATAGTTGGAGAAGTAGGACAATTACCAACCGAAATCACAGTAGAATATTTGAAAAAAGAACTGCAGGAACTTTTCTAGATATAAGACGGCAAGCCATAAGATATAAAACTCATGACAGGTTATTGTCTTGGATCCAAACGAGACGTAAGATCTAAAGACGAAAGAAGCAACACTCACGACAGCTAAATGATATAAGATAGTCAAACGATTAAAAAATACTTTAGTCTTTGAGCGCAGCGGTCTTGAATCTTTCAGTCTTGAATCTGATACAATATTTCAACTCCCCCTGCGTTATCTATTTAAGACTTCGGTCGAAAAACAAAAACCTACTAATAAAACTAAGAGAATTTTACTAAACACGTGAGATGTTATTGTCTCGCCTGCGACTTTCCCTACTGGTCGTGCTTTACTGGTTTTGTCTGAACATTCAACGGAATTTCCGACAAGTTTGAATTGTAATTTATTGTTCAACCAAATATAAAGTAAGATGGTAGTAATATCAAGTGCAATCGTCGTGATCACTGCAGTCTCGTTGTACGACTACTTTTCAGCAAGAAGCTGGAACCAGGTCACTTCCTCCAGCAGAAACAATGTTGTTTTTGAAAAACGTAATCAAAAGTACGGTGCTTATCAGATTCGGCGCGATTACGACAGAAGAATCGTTTTGATTCTGTTTATTTTTTGTTCCACAATAGGGCTCTCCTATTGATCCTACCTGTATCTTCGCCCGCCGTTACAACATTCCATTCCTACAGTTGATGATCCTAATGTTATAGTAGATATAGATGTTCCTCCAGCAGAAGATGATAAATCCAAAGTGGAGGAACCGAAACCAGAAAAACCGGACCAGCCAGAGGATGCAGGATCTAAATCACAGGAGGCTACTACAACTTTTGTTGAGATGGAAATAGAAGATGATCCTACAGAAAATACGTCCGCTCTGGTAGAGGTTTTACAAGATACAAAAGCTGCGACGACAACTACAACTGGTGGTTCGGGGTTTCCAGGTGATGGACCAGGAGATGGTCCAGGAGATGATAATGGTGGTGGAGATCCTTTTGATCCCAAAATACCAGTAAAGGATCCTGATACACCAGCAGAGTATATTGGTGGAACGGAAGCTAGAACAAATTTTTTAGTGTCTAATCTTCATCCCCCATCTGATAATTTTGAAAAAACCACAATTAGCGTACAATTCGTTGTCGATGAAAATGGAGAGATTAGTTTAGCTAAAGTTGCAAGTAAATCAATAAATTGCCAACAATGTGAAGAAGAAGCTCTTCGGGTTATTCGTAAAATGCCAAGATGGAAACCAGCAATTAAAAACAACAAAAAAGTAGCTAGTTTTTTCAAAATTTCAATTGTATTTGAAACGGAATAAATAAGTATAAATAAACGAGAGAAACTGTTTGATTTCATCTTTTTAAGTGATCTCAAACAGTTTCTTATTTTTTGAAAGAAGTATATTTGCAAGCGAAAAGGGAAGCTAAGTTCCGTTTTAACATAAAGTAAGATAAAAACAAAACCAAAATAGTATGAAAAAGACAACTCAATTAGCAATCGCAATAGGAGGAATGGCCTTGCTTTTTTCGTGTGATAGTTCAACCAATCCATTCGCATATCAAACCGATACCCACAGTCGTGGAAATACGGAAATATTTGTAGAGGAATCCTACGAACCTTTGTTTAGTACTACTATTTATACATTCGAAAGTCAGTTTCCAAAAGCACACATCAAGCCGACTTATTGTAAGGAGCAGAAAGTAATCGAAACATTTTTTGCCAATAAAACAAAAACGATTTTTATGACCCGGGATTTCACCAAAGAAGAAAAAGCGAAATTGAAAGCTGTTCAGGTAGAAGTTAGAAGTGAACTGGTGGCAAAGGATGCGGTTGCCTTGATTTTGAATCCTTCGAATGTAGACACAAATTTGACAGTTGTACAAATCAAGGAAATGCTGAAAGGGAAAATAACGCAGTGGCCGACTTCAAAAAACAAAATTGACATTGTCTTTGATAATCCAAATTCAGCGAATTTCAGATATATGAAAGAATTGATCGGTGATGAAGCATTGGGAGCGAAAGTGTTTGCTGTGAAGTCGAACAAAGAAGTGATCGAATATGTGAAAAAACATCCGAATGCACTGGGTGTGATTGGTGTGAATTGGATCAGTGATCAGGACGATAAAGAAGTATTGGATTTTCGTAAAGGAATTTCAGTTGTGGGATTAGCAGGTGAGGGGAATGATCATTATTACTATAAGCCGTATCAAGCCTATATTCACACAAAAGAATATCCGTTTACACGTGAGTTGTGGAGCATCAACAAAGCTTCCCGGGCAGGTTTAAATACAGGATTTGTCAATTTTTTGACGGGAGAAAAAGGACAGCTAATTATACAAAAATCATCTTTGGTGCCTGCAACGGCACACATTCGAATGATAGAAATCAAGACAGAATAAATCCTTCTTCAAACTTTCGTATTATGAAATAATCACTAGCTTTGCGCTCGAAATTTCAACAGAATAATTTTTGGCAAGAGAATTGATTTAGTAAGTTTTGAAATAAAATTAAGAATAGAATAATAACAATTTACACAATATGAAAACGTACAAACTGATTGCTTTCTCACTCCTTTTTGGTTCGTATAGCAATGCCCAGACTTTAGCTGATGCTATGAAGAAAACCGAAAACGAACGATTTGACTTGGCGGGTTCGGACTTTAAAGCATTGATTGCTAAAGAACCAACAAGAGCAGATTATTATTTCTATTACGGTGAAAACTTTTGCGAGCATGAAGATTTGGATTCTGCCAACCTGATTTGGAAAAAAGGGACAGAAGTTGATCCTTTGAATCCATTGAATTATATTGGTTTAGGAAAATACCAGTGGTTTAAAGGAGATACAACTGCAGCAAATGTGTATTTGACGAAGGCGACTACGATGACGAAAAATAAAAATCCGGAAGTGATGCGTCAAATTGCAACGATTTTTATTCGTACCCCCAAAATGAAAAAGCTGGATGCAGCTATCACATTATTAGAAAATGCAATCAAGTTAGATCCTAAGAACCCAGAAACATATCTTTTATTAGGGGATGCTTTGCAAGAAAAAACACCTGAAAACGGTAGTCCGGCGATTAAGAATTATAACATCGCATTGGAGTTGAATCCAAAGTCTCCGAAAGGAATTGTTCGTACCGGAAAACTGTATCAAAGAGCAGCAAACTATGAGTTAGCCAATCAAAAATACAAAGACGCTCAAGCATTGGATCCAACATATGCACCTGCGTACAGAGAGAATGCTGAGTTGAATATGAAATTCAATCAATCGACAAGAGCCATTGAAAACTGGAAAAAATATTTGGCACTGAACAACAATACAGAAGCAAGATATCGTTACGGAACTTCTTTGTTTTCAGGAAAAAAATATTGTGAGGCGATCGTTGAATTAACAACGGTTCAAGGACAGGGATTCAATAATTTTTATGTTGAACGAATGTTGACATATTCCTACTACGAATGTGCTGAGGGGGACGTAAAAGCTAACTACACGAAAGGTTTGGAAACATCGAATAAATTCTTCACGATGGCTCCGGCTGAAAAAGTGATTGCTTCGGATTATAAATACAAAGGATTATTGTTGTCAAAAAATGGAAGCGATTCCTTGGCAATTATCGAATTAGAGAAAGCAATTACTGCGGATCCTGAGAAAGCTTCTGAATTATATGGTGATGTGGCGAAATTATACATGAAAGCAAAAAAATATCCGGAAGTAATCACTTACCTTGAGAAAAAGCGTAACGGTAACTTTACGAATCTTTCAGCGATTGAAATCAATGACCTTGGTAAATCGTATTATTTCGGGAGCAAAGATTATGTCTTAGCTGATTCTTGTTATACAAATTTGAATAGAAGATCTCCTTCTTATGCGCCGGGTTATTTATGGAAAGCACGTTCTTGCTACAAACAAGATAACAAAAATGAAAAATGGTTGGCGAAAGACGGATATGAAAAATATTTGGAATTGATTACACCTGAAGAAGCTGCGGCACCGGCCAATAAAGCATCTTTAATGGAGGCTTCAAAATATTTGGGAGATTACTATGTGAACTCGAAAGAAGGTAAAGATCATGCGAAAGCTAAAATTTACTGGGAAAAGGTAAGAACATTAGATCCTGCCGATAAACAAGCTGCAGCATTTTTTGCTAGTCCTGCAGGGAAATAAAAAGAATTTTAGATATGAAAAAGGTTGACCTGTCCGGTCAACCTTTTTTGTTTGTATTACATTTTTCCCATTGGAGTATTGATGGCTTTTTGTCCATCACATTTTCTTTTGGTTGCACAAGATGCGACTGTTGAAATGGAGATAAGAAATAATACGGCGATAAAAATCAGATCCTTTTTCATGACTTTCTAGTTTTGGAGATATTCCTATAACGCAAAAGAAATAGTGTTTAGTACATTTTTTATCCTTTCAAAAAAAACGTGGAAACAATTGTAGGGGATTGATCGCGATCAATCCGCTTGTAAAAAAATAAAAAACCCATGCAGCTGGGTTTTCTGAAGCCAGAAAACACGTTTAGGGTTACCGTTAAACCTTTGTAATCCGCTGTTTGAAATAATCTCTTCTTTCTTTCGAAAGTTGCGGCCCGCCATTGGTTAACAAAGATTCCCCTTAAGGTCATAAATGTTGCTTCAAGAATAATCTGCATGGGCTCCCTTTCGGGATAAGGTTACTATACCAACGCTGTGGAAGAACCTGTCTTTTTATAATGTTTAATTTTTAATGTTTAATGCTCAATTCAAAATTAACCATTCAACATTCAAAAATATTTCAATTCATTGATGATGCTACTGAAATCAATTTATCAGCTGTTTGTAATCCTAACATTGATTTCACTAGTTTTCCTTCAGCATTGATGTATAACAAAGTAGGATAACCACTGATTTTATACATTCTGGCTAATTCAGGACCATCTGCATCTTTTTCAATGTCGACTTTTAAATTGATGAATTTCTCATTGTATACTGCTGCAACTTTTTCATCCTGAAAAGATGTAGCAGCCATTTGTTTACAAGGTCCACACCAAGAAGTATAACAATCGATGAAAATGATTTTGCCAGATTTTTTGGCTTCATCTTTTGCCTTTTTTAAAGTGACATGTGTAAACTTGATTCCTCCTCCGGGCTTAGATGATTTGTAATTGTAAGCAAATGCCATTAATAAACAAGCAACGATAGAAATGCCGATAATCTTTTTCATATAGATCTATTTTTTCAGTGTAAAAATAAAGCAATTTTGTCAATAGAACTCAAATGTAGCAAAACAAAGAACATATTCTGACTATCTTTAGAACAAAATTTATTTCAAGGGTGAAAGTGAAAAATCCGAACATCATTTATTTAGGACAAGCAGATACAATCAAAGGATCGGTGGAAGATTTTCTTTCCAAATGGAATGATCTGACCGACAGTATTTATACAGATACTTCCGGATCGACCGGAAAGCCGAAAACTATTGAACTTTCAAAAGAAAAAATGAAGCTTTCGGCTAGGATGACAGGAGATTTTTTAGGGCTAAAAAAAGGAGATAAAGCATTGTTGTGTCTTTCACCCAAAACGATTGGAGGGAAAATGATGCTGGTTCGGGCGATCGAATTGGGGTTAGATCTTTATGTCTGTGAACCGAATTCAAATCCATTGGAACTGGTGGATGTGAGTTTAGATTTTATTGCAATGGTTCCTCTGCAATTGGAAAGTTCGATGGTGCATCACTTAGACAAATTAAATTCCATTAAAAGTGTAATTATCGGAGGCGGTGAAATTTCCAAAGTTCAAGCCGATAAATTGAGAAAAAATGAGTTGACAGTTTACCAGACTTTTGGGATGACCGAAACTATTTCACATATAGCGATGAGAAAAGTTGGACTTGAAACGGATCAAGCTTACACTGCTTTAGGTGAAAATTTCTTCGAAGAAGTTGATGGACGGCTCGTGATTCATTCTCCTTTGCTGGATGAAAGTTTGATAACAAATGACAGCGTTGAATTGTTAGATGAAAAGCATTTCATCTGGAAAGGAAGAAAGGATTTTGTAATTAATTCGGGTGGTATAAAAATTCACCCAGAAGAAATGGAGAAAAAATTGGAGTCACATATTGATCATCCCTTTTTCATCGGTAGTTTACAGGATGATCGTTTGGGTGAAAGAGTGATTCTTTGTATTGAAGGCTGGGCAGATGAACCAATAGAAAAATCAGAATTTTTAAAATGCCTTTCAACTTATGAAGTACCAAAAGAGATTTATTATATCTCCCAATTTGTTCGAACGGATTCAGGAAAAATCAACCGTCCTGAAACTATCGCTTTAATCAATAAGTAAGCAAAATCTCGCTTGTGTCAAATGCAGTGGTTGTCACCGATTTTATACCTTGTACAGAAGTTCCGAAAACAGAATAATAATAGGAGTACGTAGTATTTCCATCGTTGATACAATAAATGGCTGTATCAATTGCGCCATACAAATATTGATATGCGGTAGGACAACATTCTGCACAAGATATTTTTCCTTGTTGTTTGACATAGTCCAGTTCATCGGTAGAAACCGGATTCTGGTTCACAAATCGTAAACGAACCCAGGCCTTAGCTGTAGTGGAATAATCTCTTTCATTATCCTTTTCAATGGTTAATGAGGAAAAGTAAATCGTCTCTTCCAGATTAAAATAATTTGCTTTATCGACACGTAAAATATATTTGTCCATTTTATCTCTTGGGAAGATAAATTTATAAGCTCCGTCTGCTCCAAGTGTCATGCTGCTGACCAATGTTTCGGTGTTACTACCTGTTGGGACTTCATACAAATTCACTGAAGCACCAGTAAGGGGTTGGCTGAATGTAGCATCTGTAATAGTTCCTTTGATGGTGAAATTTGCTGTTCCTTTCTTGCAGGAGTAGAATGATAATCCGATAAATAGCGCTAACAGTATTCGCATGATAAATATTTTTCGATAAATATAGTGAAATAGGAAATACAAAGGTAAAGTATCTATTATTGTTGAGTTAAGTAGGATATATATTGAGTTAAGCATAAAAAAAAACGGTTTCTAACAAGCGCTAGAAACCGTCTAATATCCATTGAGATAACATTTAATTATCTAGTAAATCATTTGATTCGTTTTTTTCTACCTGATATTGAGCAGAACCAAAAGCTAGCATAGGGTAGAAAATAGGAGCTAAGAAAAGTAATCCTAGGGTATAACCAATATCTTTTCCGAATTTTTTTGATAAAAGATTAACTGACCAGATCAAAAATACGATATTGACATAGGGTAATATCATTAAGACAGTCCAGTAGCCAGGTTTGTTAATGACTTTAGTCATGATGTAATAATTGTAAATAGGAATGATTGCAGCCCAGCCAGGTTGCCCGGCTTTCTCAAAAATCATCCATTTGCATATTAACATAAGAAGTGCTATTATTCCTATAACAGCTAAGAGTCCCATCGGGATTTGTGCAATAATATCAGAAGCGTTCATACTAAATAAAGGTTTTAAAAATGATTAATACTTAATTAAAGTTACAATCAATATTAGTCTATTCTATTGAATAACAAAAAAATAGGGTGATGTAGTTATCAAGAGGTTGATGTTGAAAACACCCAAAAGATTCGTCCGATAAAGGAAAATGATCATCATTTTACAATTGAATTTTTGGATAAAAATGTGAATCAAAAAATTGTTTTGTATCAAACAAATTATAGTTTTGTGTAAAACTTAAAATAATTTTAGGACTATGTGCGAATGTTCCTCTAATTGGTGTATTGGCAACTTTAACACATTTTATTCTTTGGATCATATATTGGTCTAAAATTTCGAAGTATAAAACAATTCTCGAAAATTCGCCTGCAAATAATGATGGATTCAGTGCAAGAGAAGATATTTTAGATTAGTTTTTCTTTTATTCATAACAAGCGATCTAAGGGTCGCTTTTTTATTGGTTTAAACTAGCTTTAGTTTAATAATTCGCTCATTTTTTACTACATTTGATCCTCAATTTAATAGATATGTCTGAAGATAATAAAATCATTTTTTCAATGGTAGGGGTCTCTAAAGTGACACCAGCCGGAAAACCAATTATTAAAAATATTTACCTGTCCTTCTTTTATGGAGCTAAAATTGGAATCATCGGATTGAATGGTTCCGGTAAATCAACTGTGATGAAAATTATCGCAGGTTTGGATCAGGCGTATCAAGGAGATGTTGTTTTTTCACAAGGTTATACAGTAGGTTATTTGCCACAGGAACCTGAATTGGATGAAAATAAAACGGTAAAAGAAATTGTGATGGAAGGTGTTCAGGAAACAGTTGATGTTTTGAACGAATACGAAGAAATCAACAATGCGTTCATGGATGAAGAAGTATTGAACGATCCTGATAAAATGGATAAGTTGATAGCTCGTCAAGCGGAAGTGTCTGATAAAATCGATGCTTTGGATGCATGGGAACTGGATACAAAATTGGAGCGCGCAATGGATGCGCTTCGTTGTCCGCCCGATGATCAGTTGATTTCGACTTTGTCCGGAGGGGAGCGCCGTCGTGTGGCTTTATGTCGTTTACTATTAAAAACACCTGATATTTTATTGTTAGATGAGCCGACCAACCACTTGGATGCTGAATCTATTGAATGGCTGGAACAATTCCTACAACAATACAAAGGAACTGTAATTGCCGTGACACACGACCGTTATTTCTTGGACAATGTTGCCGGATGGATTTTGGAATTGGATAGAGGAGAAGGTATTCCATGGAAAGGAAATTACTCATCGTGGTTGGAGCAAAAAGGAAATCGCTTGAAAGCGGAAGAGAAAACAGCTTCTAAACGTCAGAAAATGCTTGAGCGTGAGTTGGAGTGGGTACGTATGAATCCGAAGGCGCGTCAGGCGAAAAGCAAAGCACGTTTGTCTAATTACGACAAAATGCTTTCAGAAGAATTGAAAGACAAAGAAGAAGTATTGGAAATTCCGATTCCGAACGGACCTCGATTGGGGAACAATGTAATTGATGCGATTCACGTTGGGAAAGGATTTGGGGATAAACTTTTGTACGATGATTTGAATTTCAAACTTCCTCCAGCGGGAATTGTAGGAGTTGTCGGACCCAATGGTGCTGGAAAAACGACTATTTTCAAAATGATTATGGACGAGTTGCAACCGGATTCAGGTGAGTTCACCGTTGGAGAAACCGTGAAAATAGGATATGTGGATCAATCGCATAAAGATATAAGTCCGGATAAAACAATTTTTGAAGTGGTTTCCAATGGGTTGGAATTGATTGAGATTGGTAATCAAAAGGTGAATGCAAGAGCTTATATCTCTAAATTTAACTTTAGTGGAGCAGATCAAAACAAAAAAGTAGGAATCCTTTCAGGAGGAGAACGTAATCGATTACATTTGGCAATGACTTTAAAGACAGAAGCAAACGTTTTACTTTTGGATGAGCCAACTAATGATATTGATGTGAATACCTTGAGAGCTTTGGAAGAAGGAATTATGAATTTTGCGGGTTGTGCTGTAATTATTTCCCACGATAGATGGTTCCTAGATCGGATTTGCACGCATATTTTGGCGTTCGAAGGAGATTCACAGGTGTATTGGTTCGAAGGTTCTTATTCAGAGTACGAAGAAAACAAGAAGAAACGATTGGGGGATAATGCTCCAAAGCGAATCAAATATAGAAAATTAGTAAAATGAAAATGTTGAGACGTTGCAATGCAACATCTCAACTAAAATCAAAAAATGGATCCTTTACACGGAATAACTTTAGAACGTATTGTTACTGAACTGGAAGAACTTCTGGGATGGGATCATATGGGGTATCTTATTCCGATCAATTGCTTCAATCATGAGCCAAGTGTAAAATCGAGCTTGAAGTTTTTACGAAAGACACCTTGGGCACGAAAAAAAGTGGAGGATCTCTACATTGAAAGAATAGCTTCGAAACAAAAAGAATAACATATTCAAAAAAACAAAAAAAATGAGCGTAAGAAACTTGGAACCAAAAGCAATGTGGAATCACTTTGCAGATTTAAATGCTGTGCCTCGTCCTTCCAAGAAGGAAGAAAGAGTGATTGCTTTCATGATGGAATTCGGTAAATCATTGCAATTGGAAACGCTTCAAGATGCGATTGGAAATGTTATCATCAAGAAACCAGCTTCGAAAGGAATGGAAAACCGAACAACGGTGATTTTGCAATCGCATTTGGATATGGTTCACCAGAAAAATTCGGATACTGTTTTTGATTTCGATCAACAGGGGATTGAAATGGTCATCGATGGTGATTGGGTGAAGGCAAAAGGAACAACATTAGGAGCTGACAATGGGATAGGGGTTGCATCCATTATGGCGTTACTGGCTTCAACCGATATTGAGCATCCTTCCTTGGAAGCGATGTTTACTATCGATGAAGAAACAGGAATGACCGGAGCTAAAGAGTTGGATGGTTACAATTTTTCGGGTAAAATCTTATTGAATCTAGATACTGAAGATGACGATGAGTTGTCCATCGGATGTGCAGGTGGGATTGACACAAATACGATTTACTCATACAAGCAGGAAGATATTAAGCCACAATCGGCAGTTTATGAACTTTCGATCCGAGGATTATTGGGTGGACATTCGGGAATGGATATTGACAAGGGGAGAGGGAATGCCAATAAATTGATGAACAGAATGATTTATCATTTAATGGATACTTTTGATTTTCAGTTGATCTCTTTGGATGGAGGAAGTTTGAGAAATGCTATTCCACGAGAATCAATGGCTGTTGTAGCAGTTGGTTCTGATCAAAAAGATGCTTTTGAGAAGGTGTTGAATGATTTTGCTGCAGTATTGAAATTTGAATATGTATCGATTGAACCTCATTTTTCATTCACATTTTCAACAACTCAATCTGATGCAAAAGCGGTAGGAAATGACGATTTAAAGAAAATCATTCGAACGCTTTATGCTGTTCCGAATGGTGTTTTTAGAATGAGTCCGGATATTGCAGGATTAGTAGAAACATCTTCCAGTTTGGCGAGAGTAATTTTAAAAAATGGAAGTTTCGAAACACAATCACTTCAAAGAAGCAGTGTAGAGACAACAAAAAATGATGTTGCAAATGCTGTTAGAAATTCGTTTGAATTGATGGGGTGCAGTGTTACACAAAGTGGTGATTATCCGGGGTGGCAGCCTAATCCGAATTCAGCCATTTTGAAGATAATGACAGATTTATACCGTAAAATGTATCAGGAAGAACCTCAGGTAAAAGCTTGCCACGCTGGTTTGGAATGCGGAATCCTTGGAAAACATTTACCGGGAGTTGATATGATTTCATTTGGACCAAATATTCGGGCAGCGCACTCTCCAGATGAAAAAGTTCAGATATCATCAGTTCAAAAATACTGGGGGTATTTACTGGAAGTTTTGAAAGAGATCCCTTTGAATTAATGAGAATAAAAGGCTGTGATTCATAGCCTTTTTTTATGCTGAAATTTTTTAGAAAATGAATTTAAATCAAATTACTGTTCCGGTTTTAGATGTAGAACGCTCGATTGAGTATTATCAATTATTGGGACTTCAGTTGATTGTCAATTCTATACCTGAATATGCGCGTTTTGTATGTCCGGATGGTATTACAACTTTCTCTTTACATCGTGAGGACAGTTTACCTTGTGGAGATGGAATCTGGATTTATTTCGAAGTTGAGAATGTTGATCAAACCGTCATAGAACTAAAAGAGAAAGGAATTGTTTTCGATGAAGCTGCTGCTGATCAGTCGTGGTTATGGAGAGAAGCGAGATTAAAGGATTTGGATAACAATCAAATTATTATTTACCATGCAGGGGAAAATCGAATTAATCCACCTTGGAGAATATAAGTACTAGCTATTTACAAGTAGTAGGTGTTTGTTCTTTTATTATAGCTCCTGAATTATCGTAAAAAAGTTCTTTTCCTTCAATTACTCCTTTCTGAAAATAAGCTTTATAGGCAATTTGTCCGTTGGGATAAAATCTAAAAAAGTCACCTTGAATTTCATCGTTGGAGTAATGTCCTCGGGAGGTTAAAATACCTTTTTTCGAATAGGAGTGAAACTCTCCCTGGCGTTGGTTGTTTGTATATGATTGCGTAAAGAATATTTTTCCGTTTTTGTAATACCAGTAAGCTTCACCGTTTCGAATCCCTTTTTTGTAATTTTCCTTGAAAATTGAATTGGGTTGAATGTCATCGCTGCACTATTGCTGCCGTAGTTGTTAGTAAACACTTTGGGGGTGCTACTATAGTTTGTGTTGTTGTTCGTTGAATTGTTCCATA
>CAIUKX010000214.1 GCA_903899795.1 uncultured Flavobacteriales bacterium | reverse complement strand
CATTCACAATCTGCTGTAATTACACGAGAACTTGGAAAAGATTTTAGTGATAAAATTTTTGAAATTATTAATTTAAATGGCGCGAATTTAAGAGAAAAAGCATTACCAAACGAATATAATATTAGAAGTAAAATTGATGTAGTTTCTTTATTAACTAGAAATAATGATAGAGTTGTTACAATACCAAGAGAAAGTGTGAGCATATTAAAAGAACACTCACCCGATATATTAAAAAGGTTAAATCCTCAACACTTGATAGGCGTATAACTTTTTTATATTTTTGTATTTAATTTTTCAAAAATTTTTATATAGTTTAATAATATATAAAAATGTCAGTTCAAACTTTAGCATCAAACGGTCAATTTAACAATCAGGGCGTATTAGCTGGAAATTTAAACGGTACTCCTGCTTTAGTTGGATTTCCTCAAACTAGTACATCAAATAGTGTTGGTATGTATCAACATTTAGGTATCACTGGTTCTCCAAATTTAGAAACTAATTTTTTAAATGCGAGTGCGACTACAACTGGTGGATTTAATTTTTGGACAAGTAGCGCCACAACCGCCCCTGATAAAATTTTAAATTTAAGTACACAAGGTTTAACTACAAATAAAATTGTTAAAGTGGCATTAAATAATGATGAATATAGTATAAGGGCTTCTGATTCTACTATTAGAAGTTATGCTAACGGTACAAATAATACACAAAATTCTTTATCAATACAATTAGCAAATGATACTTTACAAACTAAAATTAGGGCTGATTTAGGCTCTAATTCTCCATATACTGACCATACTGACTCTACCACAAATAATTCTCGTCTCAGTGCTACTGATTTAACTTTTAATAATGTTTCATTAAAATCAACTGTTTCAACAAACACTCAAAATATAGCAACAAACACTCAAAATATAGCAACAAATACTCAAAATATAGCAACAAACACCGCATCTATAAATACTATAAATAATACTCTACCTCAAATTGTAGTACCTCAATTAACTTTTTCATCTCCTGCTATTTATGCTGATTCTACTATTATACCATCGACAAATGTAACTTATCAAAATACTTTTGCGGTGTTCGGTTGGTTTGTAACAAATAGCGTAGCTGGTACAAAATTTAATTATTATTTTCCACCTCAACCAAATATGAAAGTATCAGATTTAAAAGGAATTTATTATGAAATGTTTAATAATTGTACAAGTTTAGGCTCATATCCCTTCGTCACGATATATACTAAACCAAAAGGCGTCGGTGCCGTTCCCCCCGATTATCGCCAATGGTATCATTCATCATATACTATTGTTCCATCTGTTTTTCAAGCAGGGGATACTTTTGTTCAATGTTTCGGAAATTTACAAGGATTAAGTTATAATCAAGCTAATGTTTGGGGTAATTTTGTATATTCTCCTTTAGTCGCTTCTGATGTTCAAAATCCTAAAGGTGATTATCAAAATGACCAAGAAATATTGTTTATTTCATTAGGTTCAAATTCTGCTTCTGCTGTAAATAGTTTAAATTGTTCTTTATTAAAATTAGGTATGATATCAACTTTCACTAATGAATTTCTTTTTTT
>CAIUKX010000213.1 GCA_903899795.1 uncultured Flavobacteriales bacterium | reverse complement strand
TAGAATTTTTTCACTGTAAAACTTGTCCCCAGTGAATAGAAATTCGTTTTACCATAGTTTTGAACCGATCTTGCATTTCCTTTAGCAGAAAAGGAGAGCCGAAGAGATAACCATTTATAGGACATTCCGACGCCTAAAACATCTTTGTAATTATTTCGGTACTTCAATTTCGAAACTCCTCCAGGAAAAGCATATTTGATGGAGAAGGGCCCAGAAGTATAGCCGTAATCAGTATACAGAACAAGATTGTTGTCATAGTCTTCATACGGTATACTATCGTTTTGAGCAGCAATTTTAAAAGGAATAAGGTTAAGTAACAACCAAAAACCAACCATTGCAGGTGCTTTCAAAAGAAAAGTTTTTTGTATGTTCTTTTTCATGACAGGTACAGCCATTTTATTTCGTGAAACCTTCCATATTAAGTATAAACGCAAATTCCTTAGCGACTTCAATTCGTTCGCTTGTTCTTCCGGAACCACCACCGTGTCCGGCATCCATATTACAGTCAAAGATCAATGGGGTTTCATTGGTTTTCATTTCTCGGATTTTCGCTACCCATTTCAATGGTTCCCAATATTGAACTTGCGAATCGTGGTAACCTGTAGTGACATACATGGCAGGATAATCCATCGGTTTAACATTGTCATACGGAGAATAATTTAACATGTACCAGTAATATTCATCTTCGTTCGGATTTCCCCATTCTTCATATTCCCCAACAGTCAAAGGAATTGTTTCGTCAAGCATCGTTGTTACAACATCAACAAAAGGAACTTGAGCGATAATTCCTTTCCAAAGATAAGGTGCAAGGTTGGTAACAGCTCCCATAAGTAAACCTCCGGCACTACCACCTTGAGCATATATTTTTGTTTTATCACAATAGCCCTGCATACCAAGGTATTCTGCTGCATTGATGAAATCGGTAAATGTATTTCGCTTTTTTAAGAATTTTCCATTTTCATACCATTCTTCTCCAAGGTATTTTTCCCCTCTGATATGAGCGATTGCATATACAAAACCTCTGTTTAACAAGCTTAAACGAATAGGGCTGAATACATCGGGAATGGTTATACCGTATGACCCATATCCATAAAGTAGCATTGGAGCTGTACTTAAAACAGTTCCTTTTTTATAGACTAGGGAAATTGGGATTTTTGTCCCGTCATTTGCTGTTGCCCAGATACGTTTGGAAACATACTCTTTAGGTTTAAATGTTTTGTCTAACAATTCTTTTCTAAAATAAACACTTCGTGTATCGTCCTGTAAATTGTAATTGAATACAGTGGATGGAGTTGTCAAAGAATTGTAAATAAAAAACAAATTATTAGCGGTGTAGGTATTGTTTGTTCCTAATCCCAAGTAATAGGTTTCTTCTTCAAAACCAATGAATTTTTCCTTTTTTGAATGAAGATCAATTATTCTCATTTTTTGAAGACCATTGGTTCGTTCTTCTGTCACAACAAAATTTTGCAAAACCAAAAAGTTCTCTAAAAACGTTTCACTGTTATGAGCAAGAATTGTTTCACACTTATCGATTGAAGTAGGAATCGAATTAGAGAATACAAGTTTATTGTTTTTTGCTTCTTTATTGGATAGGATAAAGAAACCTGTTTCATGATGTTCAAGTGAATAAATGTGTCCGGATTCTCTAGGTAAAAAGATGACAGCTGCTTTATCGGGTGTATCCGCATCGATTAATTGTGTTTCAGAAGTTGTAGAACTGTAACAATGGATTTCGATGTATTTATCGGTAATCGTTTTAGAGATAAATACACTGAAACGTTCATCCTTTTCTTCATACACCAATTGGTCGGATTTTGTGCTCGTCCCTAATACATGTTTATAAATTTGAAATTCACGAAGTGTAACCGTGTCTTTTTTTACATAAAATACTGTTTTATTATCATTTGCCCAAACAAGTGAACCATCTGTGTCCGTGATTTTATCTTTCAAAAATTTATGGTCACCATTTTTTCGGAAAGTAATGGTGTATTTTCTACGACCGACAAAGTCTTCACTGATGGCCAATATTTCATTGTTCGGTGATGGAACCCAATCAGCTAAAGAATAAAAACTTTTTCCTTCAGCACGTTGATTTTCATCGAGAAACAAGGTTTCTGTTTTTCCGTCAATCTGGTAAATATAGGTG
>CAIUKX010000212.1 GCA_903899795.1 uncultured Flavobacteriales bacterium | reverse complement strand
TAAAGAAGTTATTAAAGAAATACGGTTCAACATTATATATTGAATCATAATAGATTACAGATTTTTTATAACTTCCTTCACGATAATTCCGATTCGCTGTACGATTAAGATTGACCATATCTATTTGGCCAAAACTTATTCCGCAAGTTACAAGAAAAAAAAGTGTGATTAGCGTCCTCATACCATAAAGGTAAATAATTAGGCTTATTGTTTCAAACATACCTCAACATCAATTCCTGATAAGGGAATCGATTTTTACTTTTAATTCTTCAATATTCTGAACATCTATTGATTCTAATAATACACAATTTCCACCTTTAAAAAGTAGAACTGTACCATTTGTTCTGACTACTCCATAACGTGCCATATCTTGATAAAGAAATGACACATAATTTTTCTCTTCAGCCTGAATTGGTTTCCTGGTTTCGGGAACGACAAAAAGTTTCCTGTATTTACCATATTTTCCGGAATAAAACTTCCTTACCTCTTCTTCACATGGAGCACAAAAAGATTGATTGAGAATAAAAACTACATGATTATCCGTTTGAAGTTTTTCAACTTTATTCAATAGTTGATCTACAAATATACCTTCACCTTTGGACAAAGGAATTGAACGATTCGAACATGAAAAAAGAAGCAGTACTATAATGGATGAAAACTTGAATCGCATGGTTAATTGTGATGAATGTTTAAATAACTATAGGTCATTTTATTTGGTTCTACCTTAAATAAATAAGGTAAATAGATGGCTACCCCATCTTTGATTGGAAAGAGTTTTACGAGATTCAGTCTTTTGACGGGTAATAGCACTTCGTCCACCAATTTGAATTTCTCATCGAAAACCATTAACACACACTCTTTATCTTCTCCGGTATTGGATAAACCATCTTTATTTAATGGATCCAATTTGGGATGAAAAACACGGTAATATTTTTTTGTATAAGGATTGTAAAAAAGTGATTCATAACTAGGTGATTGAATCCAATGCTGCATTTTTTTATTTTTGGCATCTTTCATCCATTTGTGATATTTCCATTTTTTTACCGGATAAATATCATATTTGCTTTTCGCATTATATTGTTTAACAGACCCATCTATGGTATTGATAATATTGATTTGTCCATCATGGCCATGACATGTTATGATCGAATCACCCTTGTACAAATAATGTAAATTTGAAATCAAACCATACGTTTGATCCGGTTCAAACAACGGCTCTTTACCAAAAAACTCTATTTTTTTCGTCCCCAGATTCAATTTTCCAAAACTGGGATATCCACTATTCATTTTGGAATATTTTGCACTTGTTGATTCATAATCCTGCTTCAACCGAAGGTAAAATACATTCTCCCGGACATCCACGTATTGATCTCCACCGGCTTTGTAATCCGCCACCATTAAACCGGAATTTTTAAACAGTGAGTCCGACATTAAATCTAAAAAGGTTTCCCTGTTCAAATTTGAATTACAAAATTGTTCTACTTTCCCAGTTTGGTCTGTTACGAAAATATCTTGTTGACCAAGTTTTACATAGATCTTTTTAAATTCAGGATTGAACCATGGTAATTCTAAAACAGAATCACTTGCAAAATCTATAATTTTCAATTGATTAATTCCACAATAATTAGACAATATAAGTTGTCGAATCTTTCCAAAGAAGATCCATTCCTCCAACATATTGTTTATTAAAATCTCCTTTATATGAACGATAGATTGTATCATAATGGTAATTCAATTTGGGATTTGAAAACACTATTGGATCTTTTTTGATCCCACATCGAAATAATAATACCGACAATAGTAGTATAAGGGAATGGATCTTCACTTGCTGCTTTTTTAATTATTATTTTCCTACAACAGGATCACAACAGTTCATACATGGTGCGCATGCAGATTCCTTTGAACAATCATTTCCTACTCTTTTGACACATTCCAATCCACAAACAATTGCTGTTGTTTGACAAGCACGACTACCAATTTTTGCAAGTTCTTTCTCCTCTGTGAAATGCTCTTTCACATATTCTTTCCAGTTTGCTCGCTCAGAATATGGAATTACTTTACCGTTAGGCGTAACCCAAACTGCATTTCTAGGAACGTTTGCTTCCGTTTGTGGTGATTGTGGTGTTGGTTGTTCTTTTTGACAAGAAACGATTGATCCTAAAACGATTAGGCCCAACAACGAAAAATAAGCTAATTTCTTCATTTTAAACATTTTTTAGTTATTAATTAATTATTTGGTGGACAAATTTAGGGAAAAAATAATTCACACTTTTCATTTTTGAGAAATATTTTTTCTCATTTTTTAACTGTCGTTATTTTCCGAATTGCTATTTCGAGAGTAGAAATTATCAAAAAGTCAGTAAATAAAGGAGATGATGATAAATTTGATACAAATTTCACAAGTCTATCTAAATCAATACTATATAGACCGGTTTATGTATGTCATTTCGTAAAAACAGATTCGATTTATAAATTGAAACATTGAATATTTTTTGTACCTTCAAATCCAACCTACCTTTGTCGAAAGCAATCCAAGCTCGTTTTGCTTTCTCGCTAAACCAAAACAAACTTTTAAAACAAAAAAGATGAAAAACATATTTACCATAGCAGTCTTTTTCGCAACAGGTGTGTTGTTTGCACAAAAAAATGTAAGTGTAGTTGAAGTATTTTGTAATACAGGAGATGCAAATGCATTACAGTCTATTCCAGCTATAAATGCTCAGGCGACAATTGCGGATACGAGCGATGAAAATCATATTTTTATCCAGCACCATATCAACCAAACCTATTCGAATTGGACGGATCAGTATGCGATTCAGGCAAGTACAGATCGTTACAACTCTTACACAAACTTAAATATTGTCAACAGTTTGGCTTCAATCGCCACAAATGGTGCAGCATCAACAGCAACTCCTTGGTACAACTGCGCGCCAATCGAAAAGGATATCTACAGCTCAGGAGCGAAAAAAGTTTCCTTGCAATTTGATTCGTACAATTCAGCTACTTCAACGGTTTCTGTACGATTTGTGCTGGCATCAAAGTACCAATCAACTGATACGAAATCTATCTATGTTTATATGCTCGAAAGTGGTTTGACGGTTAATGTTACCGGTGGTCAGAATTCAGGACATACTTTTACCATGAACAACGTGGCAAGACTGGTACAATCTGAACCAGCCACAGTATACACAGATTTGCTCCAGTTTACTTTGCCAACTGGAACAAATACTCAAAATGTTCAATTTGTTGCCTATGTTCAGGATGACGCAACCGGGGAAATTTTAGGTGGTACAAGAGGATTTAAATTACAACCGTATTTGGATGCTCCAGGATCAAAATTCGCTGTCGTGGAAATGTTCTGTAATACCGGTTGCTATGGTGGGCCTCCTGCGATTTCAAGCATGGGTACTTACGCCGCTACAGCTGAAACCAATACAGAAAATCAAGCCTTGGTTGAACTTCATATTTACCAAACGTATGGAAACTGGTCGGATGTATACACACTTGGGATGAACAATGACCGCTATGACAAATACAGTTGGGACATGGGAATTCTGGCAGGATTAGCTGCCGTTTCCAAAAATGGAATCCGATATACACCTGACTCTTGGAACAGTTGTAAACCGGAAGATAAAGTGAGCACCGCTTTCGTGGATCTGTCACTCGCTTCTTATCACAACAATAATTTGATCGTCAATTATAACTTAAGTGGTCACCTTGGAAAACACGATAAAGTTTATTTCTATGTGGTGGAAAGTGGAATAACTGTTAACGTTACCGGAGGAGAAATTTCAAGTACAACACTTAACATGAGTAATGTAGCGCGTGTCGGTAGAGAAAAAGATGTAGATGTCCTTTCAGATACCGTTTTACTGCAAATTCCTACAGATGTGAACCTGCAAAATGCACGCTTACTGGCTTATATACAAAACGATATGACTTATGAAGTCACCGGAGGAACTAAAGGATTGAAATTAAATAACGCTTCATCGGCAGGATTGATTCCCGTTGATCCGAATGTCAATTTCTCCGTGTATCCAAATCCAACGCATACGGATATTACTTTGTTGACCAGTAAATTACAGTCATTAAAAAATGCAAGCGTTACTATTTATGATTTAAATGGACAGGTTCACTACACAAAAGATTTGGAAACCATTCCTTCCGTATTAAGCATTACAGATCACCAATTGAATCAGGGATTTTACTTCGTCAAAATTCAGGCAGATGAAATGAGCTTGACTCAAAAAGTGGAAATATATTAAAGAGATAAAGAACTAAAAGACGTAAGACCGCTTCGCTTTAAGACAAAATTTATAGTCTTTAAATCCTGAAAGGATGGTCTTGAATCTAAATGTCTTATGTCTCGAAAGAAGCTAGTAGTATAGTAGTTAGGTTTAGTTTAGCGACGACGTTAGTTTGCGCGGATGGTCTATGAGAAATGTGTGTTAATCTATACTCTCATCATCCGCGCAAAACTGACGGTTACTTCTTCGTTAGAAATCCCCAGTAGGTAGAACGGTTCAAAGCAAATGATTTCGAAAAAGGATACGCTTCAGCAAAACTTGCCGGAAATTTCATTTTCTTCCTTTTTTCCCAGGAAGTTTTGTAAGCACTCACACTTCCGTTTTCCACTTCAATGTAATCCATGATTTGTTTCGTATGAGTTTTCCAAAAATAATATTCAACTTCTTTGTTGTTGATTTTATTCCATTTGATCCGCTCGGAAATCAACCAATTTCTCCAAATTTGATCCCAATCATTTCTCAAAGTCATTGGATTAAAATTGTTGATCAATACATTTCGAATTCCATTATCAACAAAATAAATGGTATGACTTTTCTTCAACTCGTAACGGTGGTTATTAAAATAAGAAGGAAGCTTAATCAATACAAAAGATTTCTCCAAAAGATCAATATAACGTTCTACCGTTTCATTATCCAAACCACTTCTTTCACCGACATCATTGTATGAAATTGCATTACCGACTTCAAATGCCAAAACTTGTAACATCCGCATCAATTTGTCACCTTTATTGATTCGGTCTGTTACTCCCAAATTAGTGAAAATAACCTGATCGACCAGTTCTTTCAATTTGGATTCTGCATTGGTAAGATCTGAAACGACCGAAGGATAATTTCCATAAATCAATCGTTGCTCTAATAAACTTTCCTCAACAGGTAATCCATTGTGTTGTGCCAACTCATAAAAAGAAGGTGGCATCAACTGCAATTCCAATCCCTGCAATTGTAAAACTTCTCTCAATACTTCATCGATAACCGGTTCATATGAACACGTCAAAATCAAGGTTCCTTTCCAATGATCGGAAAGCAATTCTTCGATGACTGATTGCAATTGATCCAGGTATTGTGCTTCATGGATCACCACAAAACGATAATCACCGAAAAGTGTTTTCAAAGTGTTTTCATCGATCTTCTCAAACAACTTTTTAGTCAGTTTTTTTTGTCCGTGAAATTCCAAAAATTTGAATCCGGTTGCGGTCAAAATTTCATGCACAATTGTTCGCTTCCCAACCTCTCTAGGACCCGATAAAAGCAGTAAACGGTTAGACCCTATTTTGTCTTTGATTGTCTTGTACTGAACTCGTGGAATCATCTTTTCTGTTTTTCACAAATGTAAAAGAATTGACTCCTATTCGCTCAATTTGTTTAAAAGTTGCGGAAAATGTTTAAAATTAAACCCTAATCCCAATCACTAAAACATCATCCACCTGATTCAGATTTCCTTTCCAACTGGTGAAAAACTCAATTAATTTTTGATGTTGTATTTTCATCGGTAAGTCATACATCTCAATCAACAAATTCTGGAAGTTTTTATACTTTAACTTCTTCCCAGTTTCTCCTCCAAATTGATCAGCATACCCATCCGAAAAAAGATAAATACAATCATTTTTTTCCAGTTTTACCGAGTGATTTTCAAACACCTTTTTTCCAAAATTTTCAGGATTACCTCCAATCGGTTTTTTATCCGGTTTAATTTCAATCAACTCTTTTCCTCTAACAATATATAGTGGATTATTAGCACCCGCATACTGCAATTCCAACTTGGTTGGATTGATCGAACACAAGGCAATATCCATTCCATCATTTATCGAATGTAAATTATTGGTCAATTGTTTATCCAGATAACTCAAAGCTTCTGAAGGTGAATTAACAGTTGGCTCTGTGATTGATTGATTTAAAATGGAACTGCCAATGATGCTCATCAAAGCTCCAGGAACTCCATGTCCGGTACAATCGACAGCGGCTACAACAATAACTTCCTCCGAAGTAGAGTTTTCATTGGGAGTAGTCCTCACTTTTGTCAGCCAATAGAAATCCCCGCTTACAATATCCTTCGGTTGAAATAATATAAAATAATCATTCAAAATTGTGTCAATCTTTGACAAGGGTGGAAAAATTGCCTGCTGGATGCGTTGCGCATAATTGATACTGTCGCTGATATCCTGATTTTTTTCCTCGATCTCTGCATTTTTAATTTCAAGCTGTCGTTTGTTATCTGCCAAAGCCAACTGAGCAGTTATCGTTTTCTTCGTCAGATTCGTTCGTGTGTATATTAATACAATCGAGAAAAGCGAAACAGAAGTAGTTAATAAACCTCCATTGATAATTATTTCATGAAAACTCAAAGGACTATATATCCAAAATAAAATAGCGTTGGCAACGATCGAAATCGCAACGACAATTACCGAATAAATAGTATCCCATAAAATAAACATTCCTGCACCAACGAACAAAGCAATATAGGCAAATGTGTGGTTTTGAAATTCGGCAGTATTCATTCGGCTATACATAAATGCATTCTGAATAGAAATTCCAACGATAATAATTAATGGTAATAATTCAGGAAAACGTTTATACCTTTTTCGAAGAAAAACAAAACTAAAAATGATTAGAGTAACGACTAAGCGAAAAGTCATAAAACTTCCAAAATCGGAAGGACAATTATAGTAATCACTGATACCCCAAATTGGATTTAAAACGATAGCGACCCAACCTGCAATGAAATAATATTTCGAAGCATAATCTTTGAAATCATGGTCAGCTCTTTTTTGAAAATCATCTAAGTAATTTGCCATATATAGTTCGAAAGATTTACTAAAAATAGTGATTTTAATCGAAGATCAAAAGAAGAAATTTGAATAGAGAAACAGCATTAAAATTTACTCCTCAAATACACTTTCAAAGCTTCTCTTTTAAGAACAGCTTTTGACAATGAAATCAAAAAATCGGGTTGGGTAATTAACTTCAAAAATTGCTCTTCCGGAATGTCGATCGTGTACATCAACTGAAGCAATTTTGTTTCTCCAAATTTGATGACCTCTGCCAATTTCTCTTGCAATAACTCCTCAATGCGTTCAGCATCCAATGGATCAAAAATAAAGTATTCTGGAAATTCTAAATTGAATTTTGCGAAATCCTTGTGAATTTGCTGCTGAGTCTTTAAAACAAAATCACTGTTTGAAAAATGAGATATGAGTGTTTCGTCGTTCATTTATCGAATCGTTCCACCCGCTTCAAATCCTTTTTCAGGGATCATAAAACTCAATTTCCCTTCCTCATTTTCGGCCATCAAAATCATTCCTTGAGATTCAATTCCACGGATCTTTCGAGGTGCTAAATTCATCAAAATGCTGACTGTTTTTCCAACCACTTCTTCAGGTGAATAATGCTCAGCAATTCCCGAAACAACCGTTCGAATATCGACTCCTGTGTTCACCGTTAACTTCAATAATTTATCTGCCTTTTCCACTTTTTCAGCTGTCAAAATCGTTCCCAAACGGATGTCCATTTTTGTAAAATCATCAAAATTGATCGCTTCTTTTTGGGGCTCAAATTTACTTTCTACTGGATTTGAACTCTTCAATTTTGCCACTTCATTTTCGACCAATTCGTCCTCAATTTTTTGGAATAATATCGTCGGTGAATTGATTTTCTCTCCTGCATTTAACAAATTATCGCGACCTGCTTTTGTCCAATCGGATGATGTAAAATTCAAAAAGTCGGACAACTTTTTAGCGGTTGCCGGTAAGAATGGTTGCAAAATAATACTCAGATTCGCCGTAATTTGTAGAGCAATATTCATGATGGTTTTTACTCTTTCAGGATCAGTTTTTACCAATTTCCACGGTTCTGTTTCCGCTAGGTATTTGTTTCCCAATCGTGCTAAATTCATCGCTTCAGCTTGAGCATCTCTCAACTTATAGGCATACACTAATTTCGAAATCCGATCCGGAATAGCACTCATTTCTTCTAAAACGCGCTTGTCTTCGTCCGTCAATTCGTTTTTCTCAGGAACAGATCCTTCATAATATTTTTGTGTCAGAACCAAAGCTCTGTTGACAAAGTTTCCAAGGATATCAGCCAACTCACTGTTGATTCTGGTTTGAAATTCTTTCCATGTAAATTCACTGTCTTTCGATTCAGGAGCAATCGAAGTCAATACATATTTCAATTCATCACTTTTGTCAGGGTAAGCTTCCATGTACTCATGCAACCATACTGCCCAGTTACGGGATGTCGAAAATTTATCCCCTTCCAAATTCAAAAATTCATAAGCAGGAACATTATCAGGAAGAATTAAACCTCCATGATCTTTCAATAAAATCGGGAAAATAATTGCGTGAAATACAATATTGTCTTTTCCGATAAAGTGTACCAGTTTACGATCACCAGTCCAATAATCTTCCCAGTTTTTGTTATGATCCAACGCCCATTGTTTCGTAGCGGAAATATAACCGATTGGTGCGTCTAACCATACATACAAAACCTTACCATCTGAATTTGGCAGTGGAACTTTCACACCCCAATCCAAATCTCGGGTCATTGCTCTAGGATGAAGTCCCCCATCAATCCACGACATACATTGTCCTATTACTTGATTTCTCCAAGCTTTTGGATCGTGTTGCTGAACTCCGTCTAACTTTCCCTCCTTGATCCATTCGCGCAACCAATCTTCGTGACGATCCATCGGTAGATACCAATGTGAAGTCGTTTTTAAAACTGGGGATTTTCCGCTCAATGTAGATTTCGGATTGATCAGTTCGGTCGGACTTAAATCAGAACCGCATTTCTCACATTGATCACCATAAGCAGAAGGGTTTGAACATTTAGGGCATTCACCTGTGATGTATCGATCTGCTAAAAACTGGTTATATTCTTCGTCGTAGTAATGCTCGGAAGTATCTTCGGTAAATTTGCCGTTATCGTACAGTTTCTTGAAAAAAGCCTGAGCCGTTTCGTGGTGAATCGGAGACGATGTACGATGAAAAATATCGAAAGAAATATCAAAATCTCTGAAAGATTTACCGATTTGAGCATTGTACTTGTCCACAATCTCCTGAGGTGTAATTCCCTCTTTCTTAGCACGCAAAGTAATCGCCGCACCATGCTCATCACTTCCACAGATGAAAACCACATCATGGTCATTCATGCGCAGGAAACGCACAAATATATCTGCAGGAAGGTAAACGCCCGCTACGTGACCTAAGTGTAGAGGTCCGTTGGCATAAGGAAGGGCTGCGGTGATGGTGTATTTTGCTTTACTCATGGAGTTGTGTCTTTTTATCGATGCAAAGATAGTTGAAAAATGAGAACTAGACTCAAGACGACCAGAGGAAAGACATTAAGATTTATTTTGGAAAATCAGAGTTGAATTCCCATGGACCCACTTTTTATCCCCCTCATTTCCTCGTTGGTCTAAAAAAATTAGTTTTCTTATTTTAAAATCAACATAATTGCATAGATTTAGATTTCAACAGGTAGAAAATCGATTTGTTCAATGAAAAGATGAGAAGAAGTAGTACTACTATTGTTTTTATGTTATTCGTTTTGTTTTCAACTGCTCAGCATTTGAGTAGAAACGATTACAATATCCCTTCGTTAAGACGGGTTCGAAACGATACGACCAAAATCAATATTTTACTTGAAAAAATTGGCTTAAAATACGAAAATATCAACCCTGATTCTTCAATTTACTTCTATACTCTGGCGCTTAAGATTGCACAAAACTCCCCGCAGGCACTAGCGAATCACGGGAAGTTAAAAAAGAAATTTCAGCATTATGAAGTTGTTTCATACCGGTATATTGGAATCATCTATCGCACCAAAGGTCTTTTCGATAAAGCAATCAAAAATTACATCAAGGCATTAAAAATTGCTGAAAAACTGAAAGACAAAGAACTCAAAGGGATCCTATATGTCAATATCGGTAACGTTTTGTATGAGCAAAAGAGCTACTCCAAGGCTAGCTGGTACTACAATAAATCCTTAGGTATAGACAAAGAACTCAATCACAGAATTGGAGTTTCGGAAGGATACATGTGTTTGTCCAGAAACTATCTGGCTCAAAAGCAATACAAGACGGCTATGATGTACAGTCAACTGGCTTTGAAACTGGCGACTGAAATAAAATACACAAATGGCCTTGCTTTTTGTTATTCCAACATCGGATTGATTGAGGAAGGTCAAAAACTCTACGGAGATGCTTTATTGAGCTATGAAAAAGCTCTAAGTTACGCCATCGAAACGGATGACATGAATGCCGAAAGTTCCATTTATTCCTATTTGTCGGGATTGTATTTAGCCATGTCAAACGATCCGAAGTTATCTTCAACGGACAAAGAATACAATTTGAAAAAAGTCCTGGAATACGGAGAAAAAGGATTTGAAACAGCCTTGATTTTAAAATCATTTTCCCTGCAAAATTCACTGGCAAAATCCATGCAACTGGCAAATACAAAATTAAAACGCTATGATGAAGCTTTGAAATATGCTCAAATTTACATTGCTACTAACGATAGTATTTATCAGGAAAATAAAATCCGGGTCACAGCTGAATTGGAATTGAAATACAAATCTAAAAACGATCAGCTGGAAATTGAAAAACTGGCAAAAGACAGTGAACTTCAACAATCGAAAATTAACAAGCAAAACATTATCCTTGCCTTTTTGATAGGCGTTTTCGTCTTGATTTTAATTTTTCTATTTCTCGTCCTTCGACTCTTCAGACAAAAGAGAAAAGCAAGTCTGGAAATAGAAACACAAAGGGATGAAATTCTTCAACAGCACGAAGTCCTCGTCAACCAGTCGACTTTGATCACGGACAGTTTTAATTATGCAAAACGCCTGCAACAGGGAATTTTCCCTAGTACGCAATATTTAAATCGTGTATTGGGACAACATCATTTTACACTTTTAAAACCAAAAGATATAGTAAGTGGTGATTTCTACTGGGCTACCCGAATGAATGAATTTCTAATTGTTGCCGTTGCCGATTGCACCGGTCATGGTGTTCCCGGTGCATTGATGAGTATGTTGGCAACTTCAAACCTGAATGAAATCGTTCGGCACCAAGCGGTAAAAAATGCAGCAAAAATTCTAGACGCACTGAGAGATTTAATCATCGATGCCCTCAATCAAAAAGGAAATTTTGAAGAACAAAAAGATGGACTCGATATTGCCCTGTGTGTTATCAATACCAAAACACTCGAAATGCAGTATTCTGGAGCATTCCTTCCGTGCATCATTATAAAAAATTCGAACAAGGAATTAGTGAAAATTAACGGTGATCGAATGCCAATAGGTTTGCATCCTGAAATGACAAATTTCACAAATCATTTAACAAAACTGGAAAAAGGCGATTTTATTTATCTGATGAGCGATGGTTACCAGGATCAATTCGGTGGATCAAAAAACAGCAAGTTCCTCCCGAAAAGAACCTGTGATCTTTTACTTTCCATTCAATCGAAATCCATGGATGAACAAAAAGAAATACTGGATCAAACCATTGAAGATTGGAAAAACTATGAAGGTACAGTATACGAACAAACAGACGACATCACCGTTTTAGGATTCAAAGTTGATTTCGAGTAATACTTAACAAATCCCCAGCAACACGTAACTATCATAAATTTCACTGAAAGGAAT